>CBCTHD010000043.1:0-10239 GCA_965146615.1 uncultured Clostridia bacterium | reverse complement strand
CCTGTTTTGGGCGTCAAAAGTTTCCGGAGACAGCCGCTATGCCCAAATAGACAAAAAACATGCGGACACGGTGCGGACGTATATGCTCAGACCGGACGGCTCTACCATTCAAGCATTCAAATTTGACCCGGTTACCGGCGCGCCCAAAAGCGGCGAGGCAGGGCAGGGCTACGGCGATGATTCCTGCTGGGCGCGGGGGCAAGCCTGGGCGCTCTATGGCTTTACACAAACCTATGAATTTACCGGGGACGCCGCCTATTTTGAGACGGCGCTGCAGGCGGCACATTATTTTGTCGGTCATTTGCAGCCGCACGGACTGCCGGTATGGGACTTTGCCTGTGCCAATCAGATTTTTCATCCCATTGATTCTTCGGCAGCCGCGATCGCGCTGTCGGGGCTGCTTAGTCTGCGGCGCTTCACAAAAGACCCCGCCGTTGAACAGGGCGCCCGGCGGCTGTTGAATGGACTGCTGCAACATTGCAGCGCGCTGTCCATCTCGGGCTGGGAATCCATCCTGCTTCACGGCTGCATTGGTCCGGCCTATCAGCAGGGAGCGGAATCCAACATTTGCATCCCCTTTCTGGACTGCCCGTTGGTGTATGGCGACTATTACTTCTTTGAAGCGCTCCTGAAACTACGCGATGCGCCTACGGCGTGAGTGGATACGCCCGGCGCCCAAGCGGCGGTTTTTCAAGGAAACAGAGAGGAAAAAAGGAGACTTTTTTATGCGAATTGCTGGCTGGAAAAAGCGAATGATAAGCATTGTGACTGCGGCTGCCGTGTTGTTTGTCTTGACGCCCCGGACCATGACAACAAGCGCGGCGGCGGACACGGCGACAAGCGCGGCGGACACCGTTTTATGCCGCTTCTACAACAGTGCGAATGAAAATCTGTATTTTAGGGGAATTGAACCGGGGACGGTTACGGCAAAGGCCTGCGTATACAGTCCGGCCGGCGGAACCTACCAATTGACGGCGTGCCAGTTTTACAAGGGGCGTTTGCAGAAAGTTTCCGCCGCTTCGGTCACGGTGACAGCAGGTACAGAGGTAGAAACGCCCTTTACCTTTACCATACCGCAAGAGGGATACCAAGACTATGCAATTAAACTATTCGCGTGGGACAGTTATAAAACGATGTGTCCGGTTGCAACAGCCTGCGAACTCAGCGCAACATCGGCAAACGCCTATTCCAATTTATTTTTCGACGCCGCTAAAATGAGCGCCTTGCAAACCGAAATCCAGTCGGGGGAACTGAAAAACATCTATGCACTGCTGCAAACCCAGGCGAACAAATCCATGAGCGACAGTACCTCTGTGATTGCGGACGCCATCGCGGGCAGAAGACTGCAAATTCAGGCGCTGTTTCTTTTGATGAACGGCTATCTCACACAAAATGAAGCGCAGATCAATAAAGGCATTTGGTTCCTGACGGAAACGGCGAACAATACAGATCGGTCATGGGCGTATCAGCAAAACCAGGCGCTTGCCGTCGGCGATATGCTGATGGCCTATGCGGTTGGCTATGAATGGGCAAAACCGTTTTTAACCGCTGACGAGGATCAATTGCTGCGCGCAGAGATGGAAGAATACGGTGCATGGCTGTATACACAGGCGCTAAACAATGTGTCCTGGGCTAGGACAACGGCCGCACGAAATTCCTGGAACTGGAAGGCAGTCTGTTTCGGCGCTCTTGGGCTTGCGGCGCTTGCGCTCGGCGGCCATACGGATTGGCTCTCCATGGCGGAAACACACTGTACCAATTATCTGACAAACGCTGTGGACGCCACCGGTTATGCGCGCGAGGGCGCATCATACGTTTCCCACGGTTTGCATTTCGTGTTGGCGTTTGCACAAGCGTATCAGACGCAGTCGGGAAAAGATATTTTTCAAGCAGCGACAAATACAGAGGTGAACCCGCAGAACCTAATTGATTATCTTTTGTATGTAAGCGCACCGTATTCCGGGCAGATGATGAAAATCAACCAATCTGAAAATTTTTCGCCCGGAGACAGCATTTTATACATCATTATGAAAACAAGAAGCAGCGAAGGCTTGTGGGCTTGGCTCAAAGCATACGGTGCAGAGGGCGACGGCACCTATGGGCAGGGCAGCTGGCCCGGCGTTGGCGCATCGCTTCCGTTTATCCTTTTGAACTATGACAGCACGTTGGAACCAACAGCGCCAACAGCGGAAACAACCCCCATTAAATTTTTCGACACGGGCGGTCTTGCCGCCAAGACAGGCTGGGGAACGATGGATGCGCTGCTAACGGTCAATGCAGGCAGCCGCCGCGGCAGTATTTGGAATCACGCCGATGCGGGCAGCATCACCTTTTCGGCGCTGGGCGAAACGTTTATCACCGATTTGGGCCCTGGAAAGGTTGCTTCCCGGTATCACAACATTGTTCAAATTGACGGCGTAGGACAGAGCCAAGTAACGGGCGGCGCAGACGCCAGCGGCATTCAGTCCACGGCATATAATTCCACGCTCGTCGACACTAGGGTGGAGGATGACGCGATTTACTTGGATGTCGATTTGCAAAAGGCATACAATGTGGCGCATAAAACGGTTGACGTGGCACGCCGGCAAGTGTTTTACCGGTTGGGGGATCAGCCGTATGTCGTACTGGTCGACCGTGTGAAAAAGGATACAACCGCCCACACATATACCGCACGATTGATTTTGGAGAGCAGCACCACAGCGGTGCAATCCGGCAACGCCGTAACGCTGACGGGCGGCCGGCTTGGCGCAAAATGCCTGGTGCAAGATCTCGCGCCGGGTGACGGCGCTCTGTCCATTCAGACGGAAGGCGACCACAAGCGCATCGATTACGATGTGACGGACACAGAAGCGTTTATCGTCACCGTCCTTTGCCCGTATGCCGCAGCCGGGACGGTGCCGGCGGCGTCCTTCCATGCCGCAGACAACACGATTACTGTCACACAAGGAGACGCCACCGAACGGCTCTCTGTAACGGATACCTCCATTGCGCTAAAGTAACCTAAAAAGCGGGCACGCGGAGACTCCCCCCCCGCATATCCTAAGTTTAGACGCACGAAGGGGACTCCAGAGACTGCAAAGCAGTCTCACGTCCCCCTCATGGGCTCCCCCTGGAACGGGACGCAAGTTCGCATAAACCCCGCATGAAATAAATAAAGGAAGTTCGTCGCAGGGAGACTGCTCCGAACCACTTCCTGCGGGAAGCGCGTCCCGCAAGGTGCAAAAATCAGGAGCACGTGTGCCCCGGAGGGGTATGTCCCGACTTTTTGCCTATTTAATGGAAGGGGACACCCCTTCCAAACCCCGCATATCCTATTCCTTTTCTTTTTTCCACAGTTTGAACGGGGCTGCCGTAAGTGAGTAAAATCACGAGCGGCAGCCCCGTTTTTTTGTGCTATTCTGATCGATACTTCGCAGGCGATATTCCGGTATGCCGCTTAAAGGTGCGAATGAAGGAGTTGCTGTTTGTAAAGCCCAGTTCCTCGCTCAGCTGATAAATAGGAATGTCCGGATTCTCCATTAAAATCTCCTTTGCTTTCTCCACCCGGAAGATGTTAAATGCGTTTTTAAAGGTATCTCCCATGCAGCTTTTAAACTTTTTGCTCATATGGCTTTCCGACAGTCCAAAGTGCGCTGCAATATCCGCAAGGGATACATCTTTGGTATAATTTTCTTCCATAAAGGCAAGAACCTGTTCCTGAAAGCTGCCGGAAAATTCTGTCTCGCTTGCGCCGGCCCGGTAAATCCGGTCAAAAATTTCCTCTATTTTCGCTTTGATGTCCTCGCTGGTATCGCACATTTTAAATTCCAGGTAGAATATGGTTCCCTCTTCAAAAATATCCTCCACCCTTTTATTCATCGCGTGCAAAATTCGGTTAATCGTTCCCCCAAAAGAGAACAAAAACTCCTTTAAACTCTCGCTGGATAGATTTCTTTTTACAAAGTTTTCCTGAATGATATAACTCAAAATAAACTCCATATCCTTCCGGTTTTGGTGAACCACCGCATGAATCAAATTTCGTTCAATATCAATCGGATAGTAATAGACACTTTCATTGTCCCGCAAATCTTCCGGCAAATATACCACTTTATCGGAGTCATTGATAAAAAAGCTCTGCACCCGCATCGCCGATTCATAGGAGGTGTGAATGTCATGAAAAGCATCCACCGGTTTGCCCAGAAAACAAACAAGCCTCACTCCATACTCAGAGTTTATATCATCGAAAATTTCCTCGATTCTGCGGGATATATCCGTTAAGTCTGCACTTTGCATGATAATGGCATACATCGCCGCATCCATCTGGACATATTCACTGTCAATTTCCCGGCCCAGCGCCTCTAAAAAGAGCCGTACGGTCTGATTTTTAATGCTGGCTACGTTGTCCTGTGTATAACTCGTCTCCAATTCTGCTTCATTCGCCAGCATCACAATGCCTACCATACATGGTTTCTCCTGGTAGGCGGACAGTCCATATTGATTGATATTCGTTTCGATTTCCTCGTTGTCCACAATTCCATACAGCATATCATGCAAAAATTTTGACCGCAGCGTCGTTCGCTGCTCCGTCAACATCTTCTGAATGTTTTTACTCATCTTATGGATATAGTCAAATTCATCATCCGTTTCCTTTTTGTTGTTACCATTGCCTATATCGTAAAACATTTGTGTGATCATATTGACCGGCTTATACATCCATTTGGACATCCAGTATGCAAACAGCACAAACGCTATCAGCAAAGCCAGACAAATGGAAATGGTAAACAGCAGCATGGAAGCCAGGCCGTCCCTTATATTTTTATCGTTCACCTGCACCATCGCAGCATAGCCCGGCAAATAGTTCAGTGTCTTTATATAAATCCAGTTGCTTTTCGTCCGAAAACTCCCAATTTCGTTTTTGCCGCTGAGCCACAGGGCATCCACTTCATCGCTCGTCGTCTCTTCTTGGATTTGTTCCGGCCAATTCTCCCGGTCTTTCCTGCCGATAATCGTCGTGGCGCTCATATATCCCACTCTCTCCGGCAAAAGTTCCTGCTGCGGAAAAAGGTATAAAAACAGCACATATTTCCCCGGCACCGCCTCTTCCTTCTGAATAAATAACACTTGCCCCGCGGCGGACGCCGTCTCCTGCGGATTAATCATGGTAAACGGATATTGCTTCGGCGTCTCCAACATCTGATGGATCTCATTGATCTGTTTTTCGTCCAGTCCCATCTTTTCCACAAACGCCGGCATTGCTATCGTTCCTGTCTGCGTGATCACAAACGGCAACTCCTGTGTCGCTACGGCAAACTTGCCCTCTACGGAGTCGTTCAAAAGCAAACTATTGAGATAGTCTATGGTATTGATCGCCGTACGATAAGGATTGCTGCTTTCGGACACCAGGTCCTGAAAAAAATCCTGCATCTTCAGCCTGTCTGCCACACTTTGAAAACTCTCTACATTATAGTCAATATCCTGCGCAACTTGACCTAAATACATTTGTGCCTGTATGCCTAATTCCCGTTTCATTGACGACATATAAGAGTATCCGAACACGCCTCCCGTTACGGAAATAAAAAATATGCCGGGAATAATATAGGTTAATAATAATTTTTGGAAATAACTTTTCTGACGCAAACGCTCCCACCTTCACTTTGCTTTTATATCATTTAGTTTAACACAAATATTATGATTTTGCAACAGTATCGGGTAGATTGCACAAAATTTGAATATAGCATAAATAATGAAGATTTCTGTCATGCTATCTGTAAAAAAATCTGAAAAAGCGGCACAAAATCGACAACCAAAGAGCCGAAATTGCCTATCAAAAGAGGTTAGCCGGAAAATTGATGGGCACTGCCATGACAACGCTGTACTTTTTCACCCCCTGTGCACAAAAGTGGTTCGCCGGCGTCTTGCGCCGTCGAACCACTTTTGTTATCCCAACTGCCGAGCCGTTTCGCCCTTCACAAACCAGCTGCCACGTTTTATGTGCTGCGCGCCGCCGTGGCCTGATATTTTAGCATTCCGGCGCATCTGTAGCAGCCGGCTTTGTATATCCGTCAAATTCATTCCAGAATCTTTTTACCGTTTCTTCATAACTGTTTTTGTCCACCATGTAACTCATGCAGTGCTCAGCACCGGGCACAATCAGCAGCCGTTTGGGCGCGGAACAAGATTTATAATTTTCGTAGGTCATTTCAACTGGGACGAAATGGTCATCGGAACCGTGTACAAATAACACAGGAACGCTGCACTGCCGCATTGCATCGATACAAGAATACGCTTTTGACGTAACCTGTATTTTCTTTTTGCAAATATCATTTGCAATAGCCGATGTAAAGCTGTTGTAAGGCAACCGGAGATTGTTCTCCATAATGTATTTCCAAATATCGTGTGGTGATGTATAGCCGCTGTCCGCGATAATGCCATGTACGTTTTCCGGCAAGTCCAACCCCGCTGCCATAAGAACAGTGGAAGCGCCCATGGAAACCCCGCAAAGGTAGATCGGAAGCGCACGGTTGCCTTTCTCATTTACCCAGTTTATCCACGCGAGACAGTCATAACGCTCTGTTAATCCAAAGCCCATATAGTCTCCGCCGCTTTGTCCCTGACCGCGCTGCTCGACGTATAAAACGCTACAATTGTGCGCGTGCCAAAAACCGGAAATTGCCCCAAAATCTTTCGTCCACGAAGAACGCCTGCCATGCATTGCAATGATAACACGCTCTGCTTTGTCACATTCGTGCCAGTGTCCGGCAAGAACGGTTCCGTCCGGTGCAGTCAGTTCAACCAATGCACAATCACTGTTTTTCAAATTTTCTGACAGTACCGCCAGTTCTTCAAATGTATTTTCCTGTCCTTTTGAACCCGAAAACCGGTTTTGCGCTTTTTCATTTACATGCGGCTGCTTTCTGTCAAGTGCAACTTTCATCATTTCCTTTGTCACTTTATAGGTTAGTCCGGCAATTGCCGCCGCCCCAGCTGCAAAAGCACTTACACCAATCAAAACTGGTTTCATTTTCTTTTTCATACTGCTATATCCTTTCTATTCTTTCAACAAAACTATGCTGTAGCTGTCTCCAACAGGCATCACAACAAAAAAAACATATCCTATTTTCCCAATCTGCTTATTGGATTCGGCAACATACCTATATCAATATACGTAACGCGATATACTAGCATGACAAACAGGCTAGCCGCGGTTAAGAATATTCATAAATTCTTCTCCGGTAATGGTTTCGTTTTCATAGAGGTATTTTGCAAGTGTATCTAGCTTTTCCCTATTTTCCAATAGAATATGTCTTGCTTTTTCGTGCTGTTTTTTTACCAGTGCAACGACTTTACGGTCTATTTCCGCCGCCGTTTCCGCCGAACAGGTAAGAGAGGAATCGCCGCCCAGATATTGATTCGTTACGGTTTCAAGAGCGACCATATCAAATTCATCACTCATGCCGTATCTGGTAATCATTGCGCGGGCAAGTTTGGTTGCCTGTTCAATATCATTGGAAGCGCCTGTTGATATGGAACCGATTGCAATTTCTTCGGCAACACGGCCGCCAGTATATGTAGCAATCTTGTTTTCAATTTCTTCTTTGCTCATAAGATAGTGATTGCCGTCATCCACCTGCATGGTATAACCGAGCGCACCGGATGTGCGGGGAACAATGGTAATCTTTTGAACCGGAGCGGAATTGGTCTGTTTTGCCGCAACAAGCGCATGACCGATTTCGTGATATGCAACAATCTTCTTTTCCTTATCCGTGAGGATTGCATTCTTTTTTTGGTATCCGGCAATCACGATCTCGATACTCTCTTCAAGGTCTGCCTGTGTTGCTTCCTTTCTGCCTGCGCGCACTGCGCGAAGCGCCGCTTCATTGACAATGTTTGCAAGTTCTGCGCCGGACGCACCGGACGCCATGCGAGCGATCTGCGCAAAATCAACGTTGGCGGCGACTTTGATTTTATTCGCATGTACCTTTAGAATTTCTTCTCTGCCTTTCAAATCGGGCAGCTCAACCGGAACACGGCGGTCAAAACGGCCAGGGCGGGTAAGTGCCGGGTCAAGTGATTCCGGACGGTTTGTTGCGGCCAGAATGATTACGCCCGTATTGCCTTCAAAGCCATCCATTTCTGTCAAAAGCTGATTGAGTGTCTGTTCTCGTTCGTCATTGCCGCCGACTCTGCCGTCACGCTTTCCGCCGATGGCGTCAATTTCATCAATAAACACAATACACGGCGCTTTTTCCTTTGCCTGTTTGAACAGGTCTCGCACCTTAGACGCTCCCATACCGACGAACATCTCCACAAATTCTGAGCCGGACATGGAGAAAAAGGGGACATTTGCTTCACCGGCAACCGCTTTGGCAAGTAAGGTCTTACCTGTTCCCGGAGGTCCTACAAGCAGTATTCCTTTTGGCATTGACGCACCAATTTCGGTATAGTTTTTCGGGTTGTGCAGATATTCAACAATTTCTGTGAGGTTTTCTTTTGCTTCGTCCTCGCCTGCAACATCACTGAATTTAATTCCGTCAGAGGATTGGACATATACTTTTGCATTGGACTTTCCCATATTGAACATCATCGAATTAGGACCGCCGCCGGCTTTTTTCATCATTCGCTTTGTCATGATTTCCCCCAGGGCAATAAATATCACCAGCGGTAAAATCCAGGTAAGAATAAAACTTAAAATAGGCGATGTTTCTTCAATGATTTCGCTGGAGAATTTTGCACCGGAAGCATATAATCGTTCCGTTAAAGACGGATCGTCCATAACCCCGGTTTTATAAATCTGTTCATTGTTCGCGTCGGTAAAAATAATTTGATTCTCCTGCACATCTACCTGACCGATATTATGGTCTTCCGTCATGCTCATAAATGTACCGTAGTCCACTTCTGTGATTTGGCGCTCCAACATCCGGGGCATAGCGATCAGGTTAAATAGCAGCATGATCAACAACACAATTCCATAATAGAAGATAAGCGGTTTTCTTGGTTTTTTTACTTCATTCATAGTGGGCCCTCCTAACCGAAATGAATAGGAACTATCGTTTTCAAATTGCCCCTTCACTGCCAACAATGCTTCACGCTTCCGCTCTTTCTTTTGTGCCGGCAAAAAGGGACTCCGCTTTCCTGCAATCCTTCCTATTTTCATCATACAACGTTATTATAAATTTGAATCTACAACTAAAGTTCAATTCAACCTCAACAATTGTTGAAAAAAGCGGTATCCACCCGAAAAGAGTCGATACAGCGTTGTAGGAACCAGTGGATAGATTGTGCACAGGCTTTGATCGCGCTATGCTTTCAGTGTAACCATAAACAGACAGCCGCCGTTTGGTGCGTTGTCAACGTCTATTTTACCGCCTGTAATCATCACAATGCGCTTTGCAAGCGGCAGTCCTAGCCCGTGTCCCTCTTGTTTATGAGAACTGTCCGCCTGATAAAATTTATCGAAGATATGCTTTTTTTCTTCCGGCGAGATACCCGGTCCGTTATCTTCCACAGTAAAAATGATTTTTTCATTTTTGTTGACAAGGCGTATGCGGACTAGTCCCCCCTGCGGACTGAATTTAATGGCATTTCCGATTAAATTATCCCATACATGCCGAAGCAGCTGTTCATTCGCGAGATATTTCACCGTTTCCAACTCAACATCAAATTCCACTTCTTTTTTTTCCCATGCCGGTTCCAATGCAACGATGGATTCTCTGATTTGTTCATCAAGCCGATACCAAGTCTGGTTGGTTTCTATGGACTGATTTTCAATTTTGGAAAGCAGCAGCATATTGCCGAAAAGCGAGGATAGCCGCTTGGTATTAAACAATATCTTATTGACATATTCCTGCTGTTCGTCATTCAGATTGTCACAATCCTGCAAAAGCATGGAATATCCTTCGATTGCAGCGACTGGCGTCTTTAGTTCGTGTGACACATTTGATACAAAATCCTTCTGTATCATTTCGGTCGAGGCAAGTTCATGCGTCATGAGATTAAAGCCGGAATACACCTCTTGAATTTCCTTCAGAGAGGATTTGTTCGCTATTGTGACTGTAAAATCTCCGTCGGCCACTTTTTCCATTGCTTCCCTCAGTTGTGCAAGTGGTTCAAAAACCCATTTTGACAAAAGCGCTGTAACAATGAATCCCACCAATAAACTTAAAATGATCAAGCGTATCAGAAACGGTATTTCGTTTGTGACAGGAAAAAGGTTCCCCATGGCAACTGACAGCCCATATGCGAGCAATATACTGACGGATA
>CBCTHD010000042.1:0-10314 GCA_965146615.1 uncultured Clostridia bacterium | reverse complement strand
GAGAACTTGTTGAAATCGTGCAGGAGTTGTTGCAATGTCTCCCGCGTTATCAGGACAAAGCAAGCGGAATGTGGTACCAGGTGACAAATAAACTGGAGGCGCCGGACAACTGGGTGGAAACGACATGCACCTGTCTCTTTACCTACGCACTACTGAAAGCCTGCAGGAAAGGATATTTGCCGGAATCCTATGCGGCGGCTGCCCAAAAAGGATACGAAGGCGTTTTGGAACAGGTGTGTTTTGAGAAAGAAAACCGAATAGAATTGAGAGGTGTGTGTGCGGGGACCTGTGTTGGGGATTATTCTTATTATGTAAACAGACCCCGCGTGGTGAACGATCTGCATGGCATGGGCGCCTTTGTGCTAATGTGCACAGAAGCGGCGGAATATGCCGCCGAAAAGCGCCGGGCACAGAGGTGATTTAGAACTGCTGCGCTAAAATTCGGTTAATAGCAGTTTGATAAACCTCATCCGCATTCAATTTTTTTACATAACAATGGAGACCGGCGCCGGGCCGAAAGGAATTCATTCCGCTTGCGGCATCAACGTTTGCAGTTCCGCATACCCGGCTGTACCCGGCCTCTTTTTCGTTTCCAATGCAGGCCATCAGCATCAGCATAGGATCCCAGGAACTACGGCCATTTTCAAATCCCATCGTTTTCATGGCAAGGTGCAATAAATCCTTTTCTGAGCGGAGATTGCCGCCTGTCAGAATTTTTTCACCAACTTCAAATCCCAAAAATGTGATAGGGGTCGGCCACATTTGGCAAAGAAAACTGGCGGATGCGCGGCTCAATGTGTTTCGGGCAAAATTATTCTCAAAACCGCCGTTTTCGTCCGCCCAATTTCCCGCCATCATCCAAAGTTTTCGGACCTTGTGCTTGACCAATTCCTGTCCCGGCTCTGAACAAATTGCATCCGGCTCGCTCCTAAGGAGATTGGCAAGTACCTGCGGATAACCGATTTCAATGATGTCAACCGGTTCCTGTGCGGCGCCCAACGTTTTGCGCAGCAGGGAAACGGCGTCCATACAGCATTCGTTGGAAGGGTAGGTGTTTGGAAACGCGGCCAGCGGTTTCTGATAGAGCGGTGTTTTTCCATAATCTACTGCTTTGTGGTCAAGCCCGATCGGGACGCTTCCAAGACCCTCCGCAGTCAAAAACGCGCTGAGGGAAGGAGCGGTGTATTCCATGCAGGCGCTGACTGTCACTGCATCTGCACAGACAAGCCCTTCGCGCTGTGCCCAGGCAAGGACACGCATTGCGGCAACATCGTCACAATCTGTCCACCAATCGGTATCGACAATTACATGCGTCGCTTTTTGTTTATCCATTGTTACCTCCTGTATTTTCCCGGCGATACGCCTACATATTTCGTAAATACGCGTGAAAAGGTCCTTGCATTTGTATATCCAACCATTTCAGCTACTTTTTCCAAGGTGTAGTTGTTTTCTTTCAAAATAATTTTTGCCCGTTCCATACGGATTTTTGTAATGTACTCCAACATTCCCATCTGCGTGTACTTTTTAAATATGCTGGAAAGATAGCTGGTATTCAAATTGAAATGATCCGCGATCATCGTAACCGTCAAATTAGAGTCGTCATAATAGGTACGGATAAATTGCTGAACGTTTTCTATCATCTTATTGCCACCGTCTGCTGCCTTTGCTTCACAGACCTCCAGAAAAATTTTACTCATTTCTTCCTTCATGGAAAAGGCGGTCGTGCAATGTTCCAGACGGTCCAGCATTTCAAGCTGACCGAACGAAGCGCCGTTTCTCTGACCGTCCGCATCGTTGAGGAATTTTGCGAGCGTGCCGGACAGGTCATACATCAGGCATTTCGTGACAGATAGAGAAAGATGGGAATCATTTAGATTTGCGTCAAACACTTCGTTCAGGATATGGAGTGCCTTTTCATAATCGCCGGCACGCAGGCAGTTCAACATCTGTTCCTCTTTGTGCAATGGAAAATAGTAGGAGGAGCTTGCTGGTTCTTTGTTGATTTCATCGTAGCAAATGACGCTTTTTGTGCCAAGAAATTTATATTCCATACAGCTTCTGGCTTCTTCATAACAGAGGGATAGATTTTCTAAAGAGCGGTGTTGCGAGGAGAGACAGGTCACAAATTCGATATTAAAATTTTTCAAAATGAAATCCTGTGCCTGCTCCAGAGCGGACAGGATCTCATTCATAGTATAGGGATCATCTGTGTTTATCACCTGCATCAAAATACTTTCCGGCTCACAGGTACAACAGGCGAAGCGCTCATCCAACAGATCGTTTAGCACATTAGAAATGATAAATTTGGCGAGCTTGTAGTTTTCTTCCGTGTCTTGGTTGCCTTCTTCAAAAAACATGCCGGACAGATCTTCGATATAAAAGACGGCAAGTATAAAAAATTCCCGGTCTAAATGAATATTGAGCTCCTGCAATACCTCGGTGGCGTGAATGGTTTCTGAATCTCCGGTTTTCATGACTTTCAAAAGTACTGCGTCACGAATAACGCTGTCCTGCACCATGGTCCTGCTTGCCGCCGGCGCTTCCAAGACCTTGGAAAGAAGTTGATCAATATATTCAAACTCGTCTAAATCTTTAAAATTCTCTCGATTGATATTGACCTTATCCGTCAGATTGCCGATCAGGGCTTGGAGCGGTTTGTGGTTGTGTCTTGTGGCGATCAGAGCGAACGCGACACCTAAGACCAGACAAAGCACCATCATGCAGAACAGCACAAACCGGCTTGTATAAATATCTGCCATGTAGCTGTCTTTATTAAGGATGTGAATATACCGCCAATCGTTCTGATCAGAATGGGTAGAGAGTGCGACATAATTTTTAAATTGAAATACCGTATCCTGGCGGGAGTTGTATGGGATTTGTTGAATCCATGCCGCAACCATATCTGCCTCTTCCGGATTATCGGAAAGGACAATTTTACCCTCCTTGTCCGTAATCCAGAAGGAGTCGTCACCTTCGTTGTGAATGGATTTATTCATAATCTCACTGTAGCTGATTTCAACGACAATGTTGGCAACAGAACGCTCCAAATCAGCGCTTAGAACGGAGTAGACATACAGCAGATCGCCCGCACAGTCTTCTTGCCCGACTTTCGGATTAACAACAAACTGTCCGGAGTTCTTTTCATTGAGAATGGTATACCAGGTTTTATAATTCAGTTTGTTACCGGTGTAGTATGCCTTATAAAAACCTTCCGGACTGTTGTTTGACTTCATGCCCACAATGTAATCCATATTTGGGAAATAAATATAAATATTTTCCACATTGAGAACCATGCCGCGGAATGCGCTCAGCTCCTGTGACGCATGAACCAACGAAAATTTCTGCTCCGGTGTTTGCTCTTTTTCGTATTTGGTGAGATCAGCAATGAGAGAATCCATGGATAGATTGATCGTTAATGAGGAAATAGAAGACTGCAAGTTGTCAAAATATTGTTTTTTATTGTTTAAAATCTCTACACTGTATTTTTCGTTTTGCCGTGTCAAGTTTTTTTCAAGCAAAAAATAGGTGCGCAAATTTAACAGGATAACGAGCAGAAGCATAAAAAGATAAGAAATAAACCAAATAATGGAAATTCTTTTTCTTCGTATATAGGTAAAGTTCATTTCCGGCAGCCCTCCTACAAAACACGATTCACCAGAAAACAAAGTACTATTGTCAATGTGGTACAAACTGCATAGCATTATTTTTTTCGTCCCGGACGATGAAAACGTCCCCGACGAAAAACTTCCTTATAATATCATAGCGGATGATGTACTTTTTCGCCCCGGCGCACCGGGGTGGATAATTACAATCACAGACACTATGTGTCTGTAACGTACTTTTTGGCGCAAAAAGTACCAAAAACGCGGGGGGTTCCAAACTTTCCATTCATGCAATCTTCGGACATACCCGCAGGGCACACGCGTGCCGAAGATTGCATACTGCGCAGCGTCCGGAGTGCCGCGCCTGAGCGGCGCGACGTACGAGCGAAGGACGCTGTCGGGGGAGCCCATGAGGGGGACGGCTTGACAGCCGAAGGCTGGAAATAGTCCCCCTCGTGAAAAGGGTAACCCCCGCACCCCCACAAACGGCCCCTGCGGGGAGCTGTCTTGTTGGCACGGAAGTTCTTCTACATAAAAATTAGACAATGGTATTTTATAATAGACGTTCTGCGTCTATTATATCATAAATACTACACAATATCAAGATTTCGTACGAAATATAATATTGGCAGGTTTATAATAGTTCGGGCAGTGATTAGAAATAAAAGTTTTTGCCCCATTAAAAAATATAGCATTTTTTAAATCTGTAAAAGTCGAATATGGTACTGTAGTTTGGAAACAGGAGATTGATTACTGCCCTGATACACTCTATGCACAAAGTGTTTTCGTGTAATTACAAAAGCGGCTGTTTCCCCCAAAAAAAGATCCCGGCAAAACCATGATTATAATGGTCTTTTGCCGGGATTTTTAGGATAATGCGATAGTTGCAGTTGTTTCAGTTGCAGTTCCTTTCAAAATTGATAATGGTCATGAGAGGATTAGCGTTGTCGTATTGGCACAACATCTAAGGTTAAACCTAACGGGCGCAAAATTTTCAAAACTGTTGTTAACTGCGGGTCTGTATGATTGTTTTCTAATCTTGCAATATAAGTTTGTTTTACTCCCGTGAGATGTTCCAATTCCGCCTGTGTAAGCCCAGCATTTTTTCTTGCTTCTAAAATTTCTCCGACAATTTTTACTTTCAAGTCGACTTCATCTCTATCCTCTTGCGTAAGTGATTTAAGATTAGGATATATATCATTCCATTTTCTTGATGCTGTCATAATGAGTGGCTCCTTTCCAGATAGTCCTTTAGCATTTTTTTGCTTTTTCTATTTCTTTTGTATATCTCAGCCGCTTAAATCATATAACGAATTTGTTCTATTTGTCAAGGATTTTGGGAAACTTTTTATTGGAAATAAGATAAAATAAAAGCGGTAGAAGTTTCATTGAAACGCTCACCGCTTTATTTCTTATGGAGATAAAGTTTTTATTTACCTTCATTTTCCTCTTTAATATTTTCAAGAGCTACTCTGACAGCTTCAACAACAAATGCTGTAAAAGTGCAATTCTTGCCTTTAATTGCTTTTTCTACTTCTTCTATAACATCATTGGGAAACCGAATAGATTTACTTGTTGTTGGAGGAACTGACGGAATTTTAAATTTTCTCATACATAATCACCTCTGCAATACTATTGTATACGCATAAATATTTATTGTATGCATTTCAAATGTATTGCAATTAAGGGTGAAAATTGTAAATTTCATCAGACATGAATAACACAATCAAGTATCAATTTCATTTATTATTATCGTCATTTTTCTCTCCAATATTTTCCAATGCGACTCTAACTGCCTCAATAACAAATGCGGAAAAGGTACAATTTTGTCCCCTAATAGCATTTTCCACTTTTTCTATGAGGTCATTAGGAAATCGGATAGATTTGTTCGTCGTTAAAGGAATTGACGGAATTTTAAATTTTCGCATAAAAAACCACCTCTGCAATACAATTATACGTAAAAAAATATTTACTGTAAGCATTACAAATGTATTGCAAAATGAAAAAAACTATGTTATAATATGAAAATAAAATATCAAAAGGGTGATAACGATGCATGAACTCCGGCAGCACAGATGTTGCTTCACGGGGCACCGGCCGGAAAAATTACAGATTCCTCCGTCTCAGGTGAGGGCGTTATTGAAAGAGGCGGTCGAGGAAGCGATTGCGGACGGATATACAACATTCATTACCGGCATGGCGCGCGGGGTTGACCTATGGGCGGCGGCAATTGTGCTGGAAAAGCGCAGCCGCAATCCCAACATTCGTCTGATTTGTGCGTCTCCCTACGAAGGGTTTGAACGCCGATGGAATGAAAATGACAGAAATAATTACCATGAAATTGTGCAGCATAGCGACCTGAACAGACACATCTGCGCGCATTACAGCCGCGCTTGTTTTCAAATCCGCAACGCCTGGATGGTGGACCATTCGGCGCGGGTGATTGCAGCATACAACGGCGCAAGCGGCGGAACCAAAAACACAATCGCTTATGCAAAGCGGAAACAGGTTGAAATTGTAAATATATTGGAGAAGGTAAAATCATGTTAGAATTTTTTAAAAAATTAAGGTATATCAAACGCGGCTCGTTCTGTTATGACAGCGGGGCGGATGCAATTATAAAAGAAAACGGCGGAAAGCTGGATCCTGACGAGGTATACCGCATATCCGTTAAACGGACGCGTATGTTTTTTCAGGCTGACCATGCGGCGAGAAAGCAAGCCGGGCTGGAAAACGCAGAGGGTCAGTATACGTTCACTTGTCCCAATTGCGGAAGTGAATGTGTCGGCAGCTGGATAAAATTTAGGGGCAAATTACACGGCAGCACAGGCTGCAGTACCTGTCACATCTTTCTGAGAGTATAAAACCGTAAAAAATGAGCATGGAGATAGAAATTTTTTCTTATCCATGCTCATTTTTTATGGTTTAGAACATAAGAACACGACAATAAACGTGGCAGCGGCGGGAGAACGCCCATACAATTGCCGGGAGGGCGTCGCACCCGCGCCGGTCTCTTAATCGCCGGTATCGGTGGTATCCACTTCCATGCCCGCTGCCGTTTCCGCGTGCTCCAGCGGCGTTACTGTCACGCCGTAGAGCTTCATCAGCTCCCGTCCGGTGAGCGTTTCGGCGCGCACTTGTAATGTGGTTTCGCCGGCGGGGAGAGACACGGTAAAAGAATCAACCGTCGGCGTGGTGGTATCCGTGCTGCGCCGCACCGGCGCATGAAAGATTTCATCGCCGGCATACAAAAGATAGGCGCCGCCGGCGTCGTGGGTAACTGCCATATTGGAGGTATCACAGACGTCCGGCGAATGATAGGCGAGATAGGAAACGTCAATTTGTACCTGCATGGCATGGGGGAGACGAAGGTTCCATGTCACAAACTGCGCCGTGTTTTTCCAGTTCCATACATAATCTCTGGTCCGTTTGCCGTCCCCGTAGCGGAGTCCCGCGCTGACGGCAGCATCAAACGAACGCAGCCGGAAAGACTGGTGCGGCGGCAGGAAAAACTCTTGTTTGGCGACGATTTCGCCGTCAAATTCGACTTTGACAACCGTATCCGCCGTATCGAAACCGCTGTGCGGCAGCTGCAATGCGTGGTCATAGTAATTCAGCCGCCGCACAGGTACTTCGCGCCCGTCCGCCAGCAGACAAGCGCGCTTGATGGCGTTCCCCAGTCCGCTTAAAATAATGTCATGATTCTCGGGAATCTCAAAAATATGTAAATACAGGGTATTGTCCCGCAGCGTCGTTTCGCCCCAGGCTTGCGGGAACAGCGGCGACCGCCGGGTGGCATAAATACTTTCGCCGTTTTGTTTCAGCCAATCGCCAATGCCGCGCAAAATCTCCGTGTCAGGCGCATCAAAAGTGCCGTCGCCTTTGGGACCGATGTTCATCAGCATGTTGCCGCCGCGCGCCGCGATTTTGGCAAGCAGGCGCACAAAGTGGGACGCCGGTTTATGGGAATGGTCAAATTGAGAATAGCCGTAGGATTCGTTGGTGGTGGGAATGGCTTCCCAGTCCCCGACGGTCGGAAAAAGCTCCGCCGGACGGTCTGCCGTGTTGAGATAATCTGCAAATTCGCGGTAAGATTTATCGGGACAATTGATAATGCGGCTGTTGACGATGATACGCTCGTCCGCCTTACGAATCGCCTGCAAAATGCGCAGGTTCTCCGACGTCGGCAGCTTGTGCGGCGTGTCAAACCACAAAATGTCCGGGTGATAGTTGTCAATCAGCTCCAATATTTGCGGAATGGCTTTTTCGTCCACATAGCGCGCGGCTTTTTCAATCAACTCCGGGTGCGAGGTAAACCACAGTTCGCCGGGATTTGCGTGCAAATTTTTGTCGCCGCCCGGATTGTCATATTCCCAGTCGTTGCCGGGCGCGTCGGGGTGCTCCCAGTCAAAGGCGTGGGAATAATAAAATCCGAACTTCAGCCCGCGTTTGGCACACGCTTGCTTCAGCAGCGCCATGGGATCCACCTTGCAGCCCGTCATGCGAATGTCGTAAGGATAGACATCAGAGGGATACATCGCGAAACCGTCATGGTGCTTCGCGGTGATAATCATATATTTCATACCTGCCTGCAAAGCGGCTTCCGCCCAGGCGTCCGCATCAAAAGCGTTTGCGTTAAACGGTTTTACCAGTTCTTCCACATATTCCGCTTTTGGTATGCGGCAGGCGCGCATCAAATGCTCGCCATAGCCGACCGGCGGATTGTCTTTCCAAATACCGCCGGCAGTGGAATAGACGCCCCAGTGAATAAACATGCCAAAGCGCGCGTCGCGCCACCAGGCAAGACGGCTTTCCAGCGTCTGCATGGAGTCCTGCCAAAAACCTTCCGCCGCGGCTTGAACCGCTTGCTGCTGCAAATCTGGTTGTTTCATAATACTCTCCTTCCACAAATCAAAACACATCTGATATTTGCTCTTTATTATAATGGAAACAGGTTCAGAAAGCAACAGACAATTCTTCGGAAACAACAGACAAAATTCAACTTTTGCACAAAAGGTTTGACAGAAGGAAAGCAAGAAGGTATAATAAACATAGAGCGTTCATTGGATTGGCGGGCATTGGTTTCCAAACAAAACATATCGGAAGGAGGAAGGAAAATGAATCAAAAACGGAGTATTTCGCGGGACTTCCTGCAAGTATTTATTCGGTTTATCATTCCCTACCTCTGCGTGATGATGATTCCGATTATTACCGTGTTTCTGGCAAATCAGACAATTGTCCACCGGTATAAAGAGGAGGCCTTGGGGTCATACGCCATGGTCCTGCAAAACAACTTGGACTTGATTGACAACCACCTTAACCAGATTACAGAAGTTGTCGATAGTATGCTGATGAATGCGGAAATGGCGGATTTTTTCTATCGGGATGCCGGGAGCGTCACGAAGCTGATGGACATTCAACAATTGATGGAATCCTATCATTTTGATGAGAGTTGGGTGAAAAACGTTTATTTATACCATCAACCACTGGACGTCGTGATAGACAAAGAAGGAATCTATCATGGCGCGGGGACTTATTATGGCAACGCGCTAGTGATTGATCGGGTGCCGCAGGAAACCTGGGAGACTTCGTTGCAAAGCGCCGAATGGCGCCGTGGATACCAGGCGGTGCAGCAAATGCTGGTTCATGACGAAAGCTACAGCGCCATTACCTATACGCAGTCCGCACCGCTGCTTGCCGCCGGTGTGATGCGCGGGCAGGTCAATGTCATCATTGACAGCCAGCAGCTGATGGGGCTTTTTGATAGTCTGCTGGGCGGCAATCAAGGCACGCTGTTTATTTTGGACAGTACGGACCAGCTATTGCTGTCATCTGATTTGACCTATCGGGATTTCATTTTAGAACACATGCAGCAAATACAAAGAGATACCCTGCAGGAGGAATATAAAATTGATGGCACAAGCATGTATCTCATGAAGCAAACCAGTGCGGGCAACGGATGGCAGGTGATACTGCTGGTGCCAAAGGCTGTGGTGCTGGAAAAAGTCCGGTTTATCAACGGATTGTTGCTCCTGATTTATACGCTGACGGTGCTGGCAGGCATGGCGGTGTGCATTTACATTACTTATAAGCGCAGCAAAGAGTTCCATCAACTGGCGGGTTCAATCGGGAAAAAGCTGACGGGCCGGTTTACGCTGAAAGATTTTAAACAAACGGAATTTTCGCTGTTGCAAGAAGGCGTATCCGATTTGATTTCCGCAAACGAATCGTTCCGCAGCCAAATTGAAGAGCAGCGGGGATATATGCAGTCCAAAGTGATTGACCAATTGCTGTATGGCAACTATAAAGAAGAAGCCGCAGCACGGGCAGACATGGAAAAAAACCACATGATGCTGGGCGGCGTGTGCTGGGTCGTTTTGCTGATTCGATTGGGTAAGGAATACCGTATGCAGATTGGCGGCCGCAACGTAAAAGAGTTTGTAAAAGAAAACTTGTATGGTATCATTGAGAACTATAGTTATATTTGCGACGCGGGGGCGCGCACCATAGCGGTGCTTTTTTCGCTTGATGAAACGGGAGAAGCGGCAAAGGCGCAAGTGGCGGCGGTGGTGTCCCACATTGAAACTTCGCTGGCATATCCATACGACATTCCCATGATTTTTGGCGCGGGAGGTCCGGCGGAGCAGCTGACGGAAATTGCACAAGGTTACAGCCGGGCGCGCGAAGTTGTGGAATATAACGCAATTGGGCA
>CBCTHD010000041.1:0-10365 GCA_965146615.1 uncultured Clostridia bacterium | reverse complement strand
TATAAAAAGCCCGCAGAACTACCGCTTTTCAAAGGAATGGCAAAAGAAACCTCAATTCATTTTGTGCGCGTTTATCGCAAAAAAGACGTTGAAATTGCTGCTCAAATCGCCTCACGCGAGTCGCTATATGCTCGGATTGTCACGCACGTTCTGACGCCTGAAGAGGCTCAGAAGGGCTTTGACTTACTTTTTACCAAAGGCACGGGCGCTATTAAGGTGATGTATCATTTCAGCGAGGAGGATATGTAAATGAATTTATTTGATTTAAACGAAAAAACAGCAATAGTAACAGGCGGAAACCGTGGTCTGGGACGCGGCATTGCAGAAGGTCTTGCCAACGCGGGAGCAAAAGTAGTTATTATGGCGTCAAGCGACAGCGTATTTACTTCAGCGGAGGAAATGCGTGCGACAGGTGTTGATGTGTCAGCGGTAAAATGCGATTTATCCAATGAAGAAAAAATAAAAAAAGGTTTTTTTGAAGCGCTTGATTTGCTTGACGGACACCTCGATATTCTTGTAAATAACGCGGGAATACAACGCCGAAATAAGTGCGAGAACTTTTCTCTTACGGATTGGGACGATGTGTTAAACATCAATCTGCGAACTGTATTCGTGCTTTGTCAGCTTGCCGGACAGCATATGATTCCAAACGGGAACGGCAAAATAATCAATATAGCGTCTATGCTGAGCTTCTTTGGCGGTTATACTGTTCCTGCTTATGCCGCTTCCAAAGGCGGAGTGGCACAGCTTACAAAAGCGCTCTCAAACGAATGGGCGTCACAGGGTATAAACGTGAACGCCATCGCTCCCGGTTATATGTCTACAGAAATGAATACTGCATTAATCAACGATGAGGGCAGAAATAAGGAAATACTTTTGCGTATTCCCGCCAAACGCTGGGGAACTCCTGAAGATATGGCCGGAACAGCAGTATTTCTTGCGTCAAAAGCATCGGACTATCTTAATGGAACAATTATCCCCGTTGACGGTGGATATTTGGGTAAATAAATTATGAAATTCATATACCAGCTTTTTATAATTCTTCTTGTAACCTTCACAGGAGAAATACTTCACTATTTTATTCCTATACCTGTGCCGCCAAGCATATATGGGTTGGTCATTATGCTAATACTATTATGCATGGGAATTGTCAAGCTGCACAATGTTGAAAAAACATCTGATTTTCTTATAGATATAATGCCGCTCATGTTTATACCGGGAGGAGTAAAGCTTATTACAGTATGGGTTGATATTAAACCCATACTGCTTCCCCTCACTGTGATAACAGTCGTATCTACTATCGTTGTCATGGCTGTTACGGGTAAAACAACCGAGCTTATTATGAAATTAGACAAGCTGATGAAAGAGAGAAAAAAATGAACACTGTAATGCTTACAAGTCTGTTTTTCGGTGCTGTGATAAGTATAGCCGGATATATTATCGGAGTATTTCTAAATAAAAAATTGTCCGTCATAAATCCGCTTTTATCAGCAATTATATTTGCAATTTTCATAATAAAGATATTTAATATAGATTACGAAACCTATAACATAGGTGCTGAATACATAAGCTATCTGCTGACAACAGCCACTGTATGTCTTGCGATACCTTTTTACAGACAAATATCCATTTTAAAATCACATGCAAAAGAAGTGTTTATCGGAATACTTGCAGGTGTAATGGCAAGTATGGGCAGTATACTTCTTATGGCTTACTTGTTCGGGCTGACGCACGAGCAGTATGTGACACTTTTACCCAATTCAATCACAACCGCCATCGGTATCGGTATAAGCGATGAATTGGGCGGTATACAAACAATCACAATTGCGGTTATAATTGTAACCGGTGTGCTTGGCAATATAATCGCAGAATGGGTTTTAAAGTTTTTCAGAATAAAAGAGCCAATTGCCAAAGGACTTGCAATAGGAGCTGCATCACATGCAATCGGCACTACAAAGGCTCTTAAAATCGGCGAAGTTGAAGGCGCGATGAGCAGTCTGTCCATCGCTGTCGCAGGACTTATGACCGTTATAACCGCATCATTTTTTGCCGCTTTACTTTAGTCTTTGTACTATACATTATTATACCGCGTTCTCTAACGGGCATAAATGCCTTTGAATGGCTTTCAATATTTTATCTCATCTTGTTTCACCAATACCTTTTATCGCGCTTATTTCAGTTTTTAGAGCCTCCACATCGACATCTGCCTTTTCCACACTTTCCTTACCCATATTATAGAACTCTTGAATAAGCGATTCTATTGCTTCACGGTTCATCCCTTTAATTTTACGATATAATGCCCTGTCAGGGAACTCAGCCGTTGTCCTGCCCTCTAAAGATGAAATGATTGTACCATAGTTTTATATTTTTGTAAAGCAAACAATGTTATATACTTTTAATCGTTTGTATTCGTTTTAAGGGGGAGGAAATCACTATACTTTTAACCGATTACCGCCAAGGGGGTCGGGAGCAGTTTAGCCTACTCAAAAGTTCACTAAAAGTAGGCTAAAATTTTAATTTTAAATACGCAAAAAACCGCAGTAAAACTGCGGTTTCAGCGTGTATCAAATTTATGGTACAATCGTGGCTCCCCAAGTTGGACTCGAACCAACGACCCTGCGGTTAACAGCCGCATGCTCTACCGACTGAGCTATTGAGGATTATATTCAATAATATTAGTATAACACATATTTTATCCAACTGCAAGTATTTTTTCTAAATTTTTAAATTGTAAAGCTGCCAGCTGGGTTTTACTGAATTTGCCTGCATCGTCACTACACTCTGAATGCGTTGATATTCTTTCATCAGATAACGGTATTTGGCTTCAACAGACTTCATTTTATAAATGTAAAAATCTACCAGGTCTTGATTTGCTGTTTCAGCAAAACCATTTTGTGCAATAACATATTCCTCCGTAGCCTGGTTGATGCTGTCAATCAATTCCAAATAGTATTTATTTACATCAGCTTCCCGTTCTAATTTTGCCCTTCGAAGTTTTTCAACCATTTCCTGTTTCAGCATCTTATTTCCTCCTTATGTATAAATGAGTATCTACCATCATTATATACACAAGATGGGACAAATATACCAGCTTCTACCATTTAAAATAAAATTTTAGCCTTTTAGTTCTTCCACACATTCCGGACAAATATTTTTTCCTTTAAACACAAAAACGTTTTTCGCATTTCCGCAGAAAATACAAGCAGGTTCATACTTTTTCAAAACAATTTTGTTCTGATCTACGAAAATTTCCAGAGAATCCTTTTCTTCTGCAATATTCATATTGCGGCGCAATTCAATCGGCAGCACAATTCTACCCAACTGATCAACGCGGCGTACAATACCGGAAACGCCTTCCTCTTCATCATATTTTCTTAAAACAATTCTGTTATCCTCTACATAAATTTCAAGAGAATCTTCAACCTCTTTAATGTTTAACGTCTTTCTAAGTTCTTTGGGCAATACAACCCTCCCAAGTTGGTCTACTTTTCTTACAATTCCTGTCGATTTCATACTTCTTCCTCCTGCACTTCACATATCAACTAAGGTTCGATAATTTGCCATTTTACATTATTTGTTATATCATAAATGCGAAGCATTTTGATACTACCTTGTCCAACTTCGCCGATTACCACATTTTTTATGCGCAGTGAGACGGCTAGTCTATTGATTATAATATACGATTTGCGTATATTATATCATATTTGACAAAGTTAGTCAACTATCTCCAAAAATATTCTAATTATACAGAATATAAAAAAAGAAAATCTCGAAATATTCCATGCCATCTTAACATAAACTTTAAATATGGAAACTTCCTTTGTATCTTAATATAGCCAGGATTACCAGCCTTATTCCTTGAAATGAGGTGTAAAAAATGTTAAATATGATTTGGGCAGGTATGATTTTACTTTCGATTGTTGTCGCCGTATTCACAGGGCGTTTAGAAGCAGTGGCAGCGGCAGCGGTCAGCGGCGCGACAGACGCTATCACGCTATCTATCGAATTACTTGGCATTATGTGCCTTTGGAATGGACTTATGACCATCGCGGAAAAGAGTAAACTTGTAGAAAAGGTTTCCTCCTGTTTTCGCCCGTTTTTCAAATTTCTCTTCCCTGGGCTGGATCCCAAAGGAAAATCTGCGGGCTGCATTTTATTAAATATGACAGCAAATTTTTTGGGACTAGGAAACGCAGCGACGCCGCTCGGTCTACAGGCTATGCGCAGTCTACATAACGATAATTGCGGCAGCAGTACCGCCTCGCGGCATATGGTCATGTTTGTCGTACTCAACACAGCTTCCTTCCAGCTTATCCCCACTACCGTTATTTCACTGCGTGCAGCAAACGGTTCTAGCGCCGCCTCCGAAATCATTCTTCCTGTTTGGATTGCCTCCGCCATTGCCATTACTTTTGGCATTTGCGCTGTTAAACTTTTTGAAAAAACAGAAAGGAAAGTGAACAAAACTTGAATGTTCTGCAAACCGTGTCTTCCTGTATTATTCCCGCCGCGATTTTCGGTATTATTCTCTATGGGTTGATGCACGTAAAAGACATTTTTGACGTATTTGCCAGCGGCGCAAAATCCGGCGTAGAACTTACGCTGCAAATTCTGCCCACATTGGTAGGACTCATGGTAGCCATTTCTATGCTGCGCGCTTCCGGCGCCATTGACCTGCTGGCAAGCTGGCTTTCTCCCATACTTTCCCTGATCGGACTGCCTGCGGACGTTTTACCGTTGACGCTTCTGCGCCCTGTTTCCGGCAGCGCTTCCCTCGGTATCGTCACAGACATTATCAAAACAAACGGACCTGATTCCTACGCCGGACGGCTTGCTTCTATTATGATGGGCTCCACAGAAACCACTTTCTATACCGTCGCGGTCTATTATGGTTGTATCGGCATTAAAGATATTCGCCACACCATCAAAGCCGCGCTTACAGCGGACGCCGCTGGTATGCTTGCGAGCATTTTAGTTTGCCGTTTCTATTTTGGTTATTAATTCCGTATAGTACTACAAATCGTTCCGCTACCTCTATTGGAGCATCCTTGTCCTCAGCTGCCCGCCTAATTTATTTTAAATATGTCTATGCCGTTGACTACATGTTCCCAACAACCCTTTTGATTTGAATTTATATTGGTTTTTTGTTTTAATATTGGTTTTTTTCTCCTTGTATAACTTTTCGAAATTCACCGATACTAAATTCGATTTATGTAATATAAATCAACTTTTCCTCTTATCGAAGACCCACATGATGAAAAGCAATCATGTAAACACCTCTGAACCTCCAACTTTTTCATCTACCCATCTCTATCCAGCCGGTTTTAGTGGATTCTCAGAGAATCACGCTGAAAACCGGTATCGGGAACCTTCGGCGCTGCGTCCCAGAATCGCCAATTGGACGCAGCGCCATTTTTTATATTTTTTTCTTCTTTATCACACATCCAACACATTTTTATGGTATAATAGATGCAAAGTATCTATTATACATCGACAGCGCCGCCGAATCGCTCCGGCGCTAACACTCGGAACCGGCGATGCACAAAATTATACCAGTTTGCGTTGCAGACATGGTATGATAACACTTATGGACCGGAAATATCGAAGGGAGGAATCATTATGTATCACATATTGGTGGTAGACGACGAAGCGAAAATCCGCGAAGTTATTCGCGAATACGCAGAATTTGAAGGGTACGAGGTTACTGAAGCAAAAGACGGAATGGAAGCAGTTGACCTGTGCCGTAATCATGATTTTGATTTATGCATCATTGACATCATGATGCCCAAATTAGACGGATTTTCCACCTGTAAGGAAATCAGGAAGCTAAAACCCATTCCAGTCCTAATGCTGTCGGCACGCGGCGAGGAATACGATAAATTGTTTGGCTTTGAACTAGGTATTGATGATTACGTCGTCAAACCGTTTTCTCCAAAAGAACTGATGGCGCGCGTACATGTTATTATCAGTCGAAACCAGAAAAATGGCGGAACTGTCCAGCAAAATGAAGTCGTCACCTTCGACGGGCTGGAAATCGATATGACGGCACGTACTGTGCGCGTAAATGGAGAACGTGTGGAGATGACACCTAAAGAATATGACCTTTTATTCTATTTGGTGCTCAATCAGAACATTGCGTTGACGCGCGACAAAATTCTGACAGACGTCTGGGGATACCATTTTTATGGAGATGATCGCACGGTGGATACCCACATTAAAATGCTGCGCGGCAGTCTGGGTCCCTACCGTGATTACATCGTGACACTGCGCGGCTTAGGCTACAAATTTGAAGTAACAGAAAGGGAATGATGGCCTATGAAGAAACTTGTTGACAGACGTTCTCTCAAGTTCCAATTATGGGCTTATTTTGGTGCGTTTGCCCTGTTTATCATGGTGATAATATGGCTGCTGCAAATCTTTTTTCTCAATACATACTATGAGAATATGAAAGCACATGAAATCGAAAAATTGGGCAGAGAATTAATAGCTGAATATGGCAGTGATACGTTTGAAGACTACGCTGCTCAGCTTTCATATAAGAACGGAATCATTGTCCAAATATTTGATGAAAATGGGACTATGCTTTTCCCGAACGAAACCATGCCCGGCGGTATGCCGCCAATGCATTCGAGCCCACGAGAATTTCACACATTTTTGGAGGAAGTCGAAAAAAGCAATCATCTAGATGGCGTTACTTATACCGTTGACAGCGAAAGATTTAAAACACATATGGTGATATTTGGCGCAAAACTACAAAATGCCGAAGGCGGTACCGAATATCTCTATATCAATTCCCCGTTGGCGCCAATTGGCGCAACAACCCAGGTGCTGCAAAACCAGCTAGTCATTGTTATCATTCTATCGCTGGTCATCTCTTTTATACTGTCTTATTTTATTGCAACACAGATCGCCAAACCAATCATCAGCATCACCAAATCGGCTAATATTCTGGGGAAGGGCGATTATAACGTCAAGTTCCAATCGGGCAGCTATTCCGAAATTAACCAACTGGCAGACGTGCTCAACCATACAACGCAGGAATTATCCAAAACCGATTCGCTGCGCCGCGATTTGATTGCCAACGTTTCGCATGACCTGCGCACGCCTTTGACCATCATTAAATCCTACGCTGAAATGATTCGTGACATTTCCGGCAACAATCCCGAAAAACGTGCTACGCATACACAGGTTATTATTGATGAAACGGATCGGCTGTCGGCTTTGGTCACAGATATTCTGGATTTATCCAAAATTGAAGCGGGTACAACAAAACTGGAATGCAGTCGCTTTTCTCTGTCTCTCGCTGTACAAGATATATTGTACCGATTTCATTTGTTGGTGGAAAAGGAAGGCTATGTGTTTGACGTCCATTTAGAGGAAGATACGTTTGTATACGCGGACGAAAACCGTATTGAACAGGTTTTGTACAACCTAATCAGTAACGCGGTCAATTATACCGGTGCTGACAAGACGGTCACCATCACCACCCAACATGTCGATGACCATGTGACCTGTACAGTATCAGATACCGGAAAGGGAATCTCGAAGGAGGAAATTCCAAAAATCTGGCAGCGGTACTACAAATCCAGCGAACGCGGGCATCGCACAAGCCATGGAACAGGAATCGGTCTGTCCATCGTTCAGGGAATATTGAACCAACATCATGCCGATTATGGAGTAGAGAGCGAAAAAGGGCATGGTGCGTCCTTCTGGTTTAGTCTTCCCTACGCAAATCACGAACCCAAACAAGATGCTGACAATCGCAAACAAAAATCCCTTCCCCAATCCTTTCTATTTTAAATCTCATTTCAAAAGACGCTAAAAAAGTTTGAACCAATGCAACTATTACGTAATAATAAATCCCGGTAAAACCATGGTATATAGTGATTTTACCGGGATGATTTTTTGGGGAAAACAGGGGCTTTTTTATAAACGCCCCTTTCATAATTCAATAACTGATTTCAGGAAGTATCCACCCACAAAAATCAGCCGGCAGCATTATGCCGCCGGCTGATTTGCATATCATTGATACTTAAATATCCATCCATTTACATTCCATTGGTTTGAGGACAACAGCAATCTCTCTACCGTCCACTTTAATATTGGTCTTTTGCACTTCCGTCGAGTTGTTGACCACACAAAACCGTCCAGCTTCAGGATATGCGTTACATTCTACTTCTTTATTATCACTATAAAATGCTTCCATCGCCTCTTCTTGGCTCGCCGCCCAGAAAATCGCACGATATAGCAATCTTGCATTGGTTGCATTATACGGCATTCCTGCAAAATAAACGCTTCTACCTTTTCCGAACGTATTGACTGCCATATTGCAGCTTCTGTTTTGTACATCCAGAATCTGCGCACCGTCTTCACTGCGGTAAACCATTGTCATGCCTTCTCCATAATCCACTTCGCCGTCCAGCTCTTTGGTAATGAAGTGGTTACGATCTGCTTCAAACGCCGGTTTGTTGTTGCTGGCGGTGAAGCCGATTTCCTTTTGCACGCCGAGAATATCGGACAGCATAAAGAATTCTCCTTCTTTTTCGCAAGCAGTAGGCTCTCCGATACCAATGAATCCGCCGCCGTTATATACCCATTCACGAATGGTTTCCACCACCTTGGGATCTGCCCAGTTATCGCCACCGCTCCATGCTGTTCCGGCGTCGCCAGCATTCAGAATCACTCCTACGTCTTCCGGAATTCCATTTTCCCGAATATCATCAAAGCTAATAAATTCCACGTCCAGCGGGAATCCTGCCAGCGCTTCAATCGCCCCCAGATAAGAATAACAGCGCTGATTCCATAGAGAATGTGCTACCTGATGGGTCTGCCAGGAGCGGATTTTTCCCCACGAATTGAGTACCGCCACCTTAAACGGCGCCACATACGGTTTCGTTCCTTTTCCTTCACTCCAAATAGATTTAAACTGTGTCGTAATTTCTGTCACATGGTCCACAAATTCAGGAAATTTCAATGCCAAACTCAAATATCCACCATATCCCATACGCGCCATCGGTTTTCTCATTATTGCACGGCGGCATTTCATCCAAATCGGTGTGGATTCGCCAACCGGGTCTCCACCTTCATAAAACACATCCGGGAAGAAATAAGGATAAAACCGTGCTTCTGTCTCCGCTACCGGAATATCCGCAATCATACGTGTGGTCACGCCGTCGCCCGCTGCACCAACTACAGCGTCCAGCCCAATCTGCTGGAAATAGGGACCATACGGTTCCGTACCTGCCCAGTGGTCACCTAGGAACATGATCGCTTTCTTGTTATATTTATGTACTAAGTCCACACATTTTTTAGCAAACTCCGACACAAATTTCATGGTGAAATCCATCCAGTCCAGATATTTCTGGGTCGGATTTTTAAACGGCGTATTATACCGTTTGTTGTCAATAAAATCTTCCGGCGTCATTGCATATCCATATTCTCTTTCAAATTGTTCCAGCGCAAGCGGTGAAACACACGCCAGGTAACCAAACCAGTTTACCATCTTTTCCTTACCCAGCTGATTATATACCAAGTCAAAGCAATAAAAGAAAGTCGTAAACCGTACTACATCCGTTTTGGGATGGTCTTGCAGCCATTTTTCAAAAATCGTCAAGACATGCTCTTGCACTTCCGGATACCGCACATCAATCGGCATACGGTGCTCTTCTTTCCAGTCGTTGGTCAAATGGTTATACATGGAAACCGGCTCCCAAAGCTGGTATGCCAAAAAATCCACACTATATTTATGCCACTTTTTAGGTTTTAAAATGACCACTTTCCCATCTTCATACGCCCAGTCTTCTTCCGGAACAGCTTCCCCTACCGTCCGGTCCATAACCTGCCAATATTTCTTAATATCAACATCACAATTTGGCTCAAACTGCTCTGCAAATACTTTTTCCATAATGTCAATACGGAGCACATCATCGGTTGCAACATAGCTTTCCGAAGTCAAAAATTCCTGCTGTAAATATTCTTTATGAGCTTTGGCAAATTCATTGTCCATTCTGACCAGGCAAACAGTGGAATATACCTGCAACCCCATGTCAATGATTTCCTGCGATAGCTGCGTCCCATCACTGTCACGCACCGCATCAACGCCCCATTTACTTACCAATTCTTTGATTTCCTTTTCCATGCCTTGTTCTCCAGGTAAGGTAAATCTGCCTTTTTCCATGTTTTTTCCTCCTATAACCTTTCATTTCGACCTGTTTGAAACAGGGTATCCATATCATTAAAAAATCAGCACGTCTATCATATCATTCACTAACCGCTTTGTCAAGTGTCTATCCATTATCTTTTTCTATTTTTTGTAGGTTTACAATAGATGTGTTACACACCGCCACATTTTGTTATGGCGCAAGC
>CBCTHD010000040.1:0-10376 GCA_965146615.1 uncultured Clostridia bacterium | reverse complement strand
GTCTGGCTGTCGCCAAAGATTTTCTTAAAAATATTCATAGTGATTTGTTTCTTATGGTCTTGCTTTGAGCCTTGCAGCTGCTATTCTTCGTAGCTCTTGCCTATATTATAGGAGTGGCTGTTTTGCCCGTAAAGTACGCACAATATTGTAATATAGTTACTGTGAGGAAACTATCTTGACAAAACATAGAGTATACTTTACAATAGAAACATAGAGTATACTATTCATATTTAGTTACTGAATCATACATATAGGAAGGACGATTATATATGAAAAAGCCTCTGCCCGCTTGTCCTGTGGAAACAACCTTAATGTTGATTTCCGACCGCTGGAAAGTGCTTATTATCCGCGATCTGTTAGATGGCACAAAGCGGTTTGGCGAATTGAAAAAATCCGTGGGAAATATCTCTCAAAAGGTACTGACTTCCAATCTGCGTTCCATGGAGGAGGACGGATTGCTGACAAGAACGGTTTTTCCCGAAGTGCCGCCGCGTGTGGAATATACCCTGACGGAGACCGGGTATAGCTTAAAGCCAATTCTTGATTCAATGACAGATTGGGGTACGGCATATAAAGAAAAAAATGCCTTAAATGAACTTTAATGAAATCGCTGCATTTTGATTCTTCAACGCATTTTGCGGTATCACGTGTATGTAGAGGAACGCCAATAGAAATGCGGCACTCTGATTTCAAGGCGTTACTTGCAGCCTTGCGTGTTGCCCCTCATTTTCAAAGCGTATGATAAGACCTCTTGCGCAAAATAAGAACGGCAATCTTCTGTTGAAAATTGCCGTTCCTTTTTTTCTCAAATGATTATAAATCCGGGTGCTGCTCCTCACGCGTCTGCTGTATTACTGCACCTTCTATATTCTGGCCACCCCTGTTTTGCGCGCCGCTTCCGCTACCGCTTTGGCTACAGCGGGTGTTACCGCCTTGTTAAACGGGTCGGGAATGATATATTCAGGCGACAATTCTTCTTCCGTCACAATTCCGGCAATCGCTTTGGCCGCCGCAATTTTCATGTCGTCGTTGATATCGCTTGCGCGAACGTCCAGCGCGCCGCGGAAAATACCCGGAAACGCCAGCACATTATTAATCTGATTTGGGAAATCGCTCCGCCCCGTCCCCATGACTTTCACGCCCGCGGCTTTTGCTTCCTCCGGCATGATTTCCGGCACCGGATTCGCCATTGCCAACACAATGGGGTCCTTCGCCATCGTTTTTACCATATCCGCGGTCAGAACACCGGGCGCTGAGACGCCAATAAAAATATCTGCGCCTTTGATCACATCCGCCAATTGTCCTTTTTTCTGCTGTTTGTTGGACAGCTTCGCCATCTCTTCTTTCACGGCATTGAGGTTTTCGCGTCCTTCATAAATCGCGCCTTTCGTGTCGCACAGCACCGCATTTTTCAAGCCCATTTTCATCAGCAGTTTTGTAATCGCAATGCCGGCCGCGCCGCTGCCGTTGACAACCACTTCTACATCAGACATCTCTTTCCCTACCAGTTTCAGCGCATTCATAATCCCCGCCAACGTCACAACCGCCGTTCCATGCTGGTCGTCATGGAAAATCGGAATATCACAAACTTCCTTCAACTTTTGTTCAATTTCAAAGCACCGCGGCGCCGCTATATCTTCCAAATTGATGCCGCCAAACGACCCTGCGAGCAACTTTACAGTATTCACGATTTCATCAACGTCTTTGGAACGGATACACAGCGGAAACGCGTCCACACCGCCAAACTCTTTAAACAGTACACATTTTCCTTCCATAACAGGCATTCCTGCTTCCGGTCCAATATCCCCCAGTCCCAGTACAGCCGTTCCATCTGTCACAACTGCCACCAAGTTATGCCGCCGCGTATATACATAGGACAAATCCACATCATCCCGTATGGCTTTGCAGGGTTCCGCCACGCCCGGCGTATAAGCGATGGCTAAATCCGCCTTATCCGCCAGCTGCGCACGGCTTACCACTTCAATTTTTCCATTCCACTCCTCATGTTTCTGCATTGCCAATTCCTGATTGGTCATCCTTCATCCTCCTCTTTTTCTTCACACAAATGCGTATTTCATCTTTTGCCTGTTATTTATTATACACATTTCTCCCCCGCTTGTCCATAGTGAACCCGTCAGTTTTTTGAAAAACCACCGTATTTGTGCACCATAACCAAGTAAAATTTACCATTTTTATTCTATTTGCTTTTTTCGTTTATCCAGCGAAAACCCGTCTCTAACTTCAAATTTTTTTCTCTGCTTTACTGCTCTTTTTTCCTTATTTGTTGGCATTCCCAAAATTACACTAAAATAGTGTGGAAACAAAATGATATTTTGTATACAATTCCCCCTATGCAGAAGAAAAAAACTATGTTATAATAATATCAAATAAAGGTAGCTTATGATGGTAAGGATAGTTGCTATCCATGAACCACTTATCGTACCTGACATTAAGAAAAGGAGTGTTGTTTAGATGGAAATTCGAGTCAGAGATTTTATCGTAGACAATTATACGCCGTATGACGGAGATGACAGTTTCCTTGCTTCGCCAACAGAGAAAACACAAAAGCTCTGGGACAAGGTAAAAGACCTGATGCAGCAGGAAACAAAAGCCGGCGGCGTGCTGGATATTGATGAAAAAACGATTTCGACAATAACCGCCCACGATGCTGGTTATATTGACAAAGACCTGGAAGATATTGTCGGGCTACAGACAAGTGCGCCGCTCAAACGCGCGATTATGCCGTTTGGCGGAATCCGTATGGTACGCTCTTCTCTGGCGGCTTATGGCAAAGAAATGGATCCTCGTGTGGAGGACATTTTTAAGTACCGCAAAACACATAATGACGGTGTATTTGATGTTTATAGTGAAGAGATGCGTAAGGCGCGTCATACCGGGGTCATCACCGGATTGCCCGACGCCTATGGGCGCGGCCGTATCATTGGTGACTACCGCCGCGTAGCGCTTTACGGTGTTGATTTCTTAATTGAACAGAAAAAGAAAGCCAAAGCGGAACATTCCAAAGGCCGTATTGATGGTAACAAAACGCGTGAAATCGAAGAAATGGCGGAACAAATCCGTGCGCTGGGCGAATTGAAGGAAATGGCAGCCAAATATGGCTATGACATTTCAGGCCCCGCACAGGATACCAAAGAGGCCATTCAATGGGTTTATTTTGGCTATTTAGCAGCCGTCAAAGAACAAAACGGCGCGGCGATGTCCATTGGGCGCATTTCTACATTTTTGGATATTTATGCAGAAAAAGACTTGCAGAGCGGCAAATATACAGAGGAAGAAATTCAGGAATTTGTTGACCATTTCATCATGAAACTGCGTATGGTACGTTTTCTGCGTACCCCTTCCTATGACGAGTTGTTCTCGGGCGACCCGACATGGGTGACAGAGTCTATTGGCGGTATGTGCCTGGACGGACGCCCCATGGTAACAAAAATGTCCTTCCGGTTCCTGCATACGCTGGTGAATCTCGGGCCTGCGCCGGAGCCGAACCTGACCATTTTATGGTCCCCCAACCTGCCGGAAAACTTCAAGAATTTCTGCAGCCGCATCTCCATTGAAACCTCGTCTATCCAATATGAAAATGACGAACTGATGCGCGCAAAATTCGGAGACGATTACGGCATCGCCTGCTGTGTTTCCGCAATGGAAATCGGCAAACAAATGCAGTTCTTCGGCGCCCGTGCCAATCTGGCAAAAGCACTTTTGTATGCTATCAACGGCGGGAAAGACGAGAAAACCGGCGAACAAATTGCGCCGGTCACTGAACCTGTGCAAGGCGATTATCTTGATTTTGATGATGTATGGGGCAAGTTCGACAAAATTTGTAACTGGCTGAGTGAGCTGTATATCAATACACTCAATGTGATTCACTATATGCATGACAAATATTGCTACGAACGCATCCAAATGGCGTTGCATGACGAAAAAATTCTGCGCACTTCCGCTTGCGGAATTGCAGGATTATCCGTTGTTGCCGACAGCCTGTCCGCCATTAAATATGCCAAAGTAAAAGCCATTCGCAACGAAGAAGGGCTGATTGTCGATTATGAAATTGAAGGGGATTATCCGGCTTTCGGTAATAATGATGAACGTGTCGACCAAATTGCAATAGATGTTGTGAAAAACTTTATGAAGAAACTGGAGAACAACCACACCTACCGCAATTCCAAACCAACACTTTCCATCTTGACGATCACGTCCAATGTGGTCTATGGTAAAAAGACTGGCAACACACCGGATGGCCGAAAAGCAGGCGAACCGTTTGCACCGGGCGCAAACCCGATGCATGGACGTGACAGCCACGGCTGCGTTGCTTCCATGAAATCGGTTGCTAAATTACCCTATGATTACAGCGAGGACGGTATTTCATATACCTTCTCCATTGTGCCGGATGCACTTGGAAAATCGGTGGAAGAAAAAACCGTAAATTTAACCAGTCTATTAGATGGTTATTTCAAGGAGACAGGGCATCATATTAATGTCAACGTCTTGAAACGTGAAGTTTTGTTAGATGCGATGGATCACCCGGAACTGTATCCGCAGCTTACCATCCGTGTTTCCGGTTATGCCGTGAACTTTATCAAACTGACCCGTGAACAACAGCTGGACGTTATTAACCGCACATTCCACACACGGTTCTAATAGAAAATGATATGCGGCATTATCGCCGCATATAGAGAGGAGATCACTATGACGATAGGAAAAATTCATTCCACTGAGTCCTTTGGTGCGTTAGATGGACCCGGTATCCGCTTTGTCGTATTTATGCAAGGCTGCCCGCTTCGCTGCCTATATTGCCACAATTGCGATACGTGGAATCCGGCGGATGCGGCACTGGAAATGACGCCGCAACAATTGTTGGAAACAATTTTATCCTATCGTCATTTTATTGCCAGCGGCGGCGTTACCTTTTCCGGCGGCGAACCGCTGCTGCAATATCCTTTCATCGAAGAAATGGAAGATTTGCTTGCTGCGGAGGGTATTCATGTGGCAATCGACACTTCCGGCATTATGCCACTGGAGAAAGTACGCAGTTGTATTGACAAATGTAACCTTGTTCTACTGGATATTAAGTCCATTGACGATAACATGTGTCAAATACTAACCGGCGCTTCCAATGCGAATGCGCTGCTGCTTTTGGACTATCTGGAACAGATTGGAAAGCCTGTTTGGATTCGTCACGTAATTGTGCCGGGTTATACACTTCACGAAGAACATCTACAGCGTATGGGAGACTATCTCAGCCGTTTCACCTGCATTGAACGGTTGGAACTGTTGGCATTTCATAAATTGGGCGAGTATAAATGGGAACAAATGCGGCAAGACTATAGTCTGACAGAGACACAACCGCCCACAACGGAGGAAATGCAGCATGCAAAAGAAATTCTGCGTTCCTATCATCTCCCGGTTTGGGAATAAAATTTTAAAAATCACTTGACAAGTTGGAATATTTATCTTATAATAGGAGAGTAGAGCAATTGAGCACTCATGGAGAGGTGGCCGAGTTGGTTGAAGGCGCACGATTGGAAATCGTGTAATCGTTAATAGCGGTTCGAGGGTTCGAATCCCTTCCTTTCCTCCAGAAAAAGAAGTTATCCATTAGGATAGCTTCTTTTTTTACTTTGGAAGGGATTCGAAAGGCGCGTCCCAGCGGACAGTCCGGGGGACTGTTCGCCGCGCCGTGGCTTTTCCTCAGAAAATGGACCCCTTCCCTTTCAAAAAATCATCCCGACCAAACCATGACAATTATGGTTTTAGCCGGGATGAATTATTCCATACTTTTACTTGTGTTTACCTTTCTCTATGTTTCCTTTTTCTTATGCTTGAATCATTAAATTTCATCAAGCGACAGTAGCTGAAAGCCTTTGTTTTTCAGCAGCTCTGTCATTTCTCCTTTATCTGCCGGTCGAATCACCACCACGGCAGGATTATTTCCCTGCCGCCCCGCAAAGGCGTACATGTATTCAATCGAAACGCCTTCTTCTCTGATGACATTCATAATTTCGTACAACGCACCACACTCATCTTGCATAGCCACACCGAGTACGTCTGTGAGTGTTGCTGTCATGCTATTTTCTTTTAACGCTGCATATGCCGTTTCCGGTTGGTCCACAATCAGTCGCAAAATACCGAACTGTGTGGTGTCAGAAACATACAGTGCATAAATGTTGATACGATTTTCTTTCAGGAGCCCTAAAACGTCCGCCAGTCGTCCTGGTCGGTTCTCCAAAAATACGGATACCTGTTTAATTGTCATAACTTTGCCTCCTGCTTATATCAGCTTTCGATTATCAATCACTCGTTTTGCTTTCCCTTCGCTTCTCGGAATGCTGCGCGGCTCGACCAATTTGACCGCCGCACTGATGCCCAGAACCGATTCTATTCTCTGCCGTAATTTCTTCTCCTGTGCTTCAATATTACGCACTTCGTCTGAAAACAGTTCTTCTGTCATTTCCACGTGAATTTCCATGACATCCAACAGACCTTTTCGATCCACATAAATCATATAGTGCGGCGCCACTTGTCCATGTTCCAGCAGCACTGATTCGATTTGAGACGGAAATACATTGACCCCACGAATAATTAACATATCGTCGCAACGCCCGGTTACTTTTTCCATACGCGGCAGTGTTCTACCACAAGCACATTTTTCCCACGTTAATCTGGACAAGTCTTTTGTCCGGTAGCGGATCAGCGGTAACGCCTGTTTGGTAATACAAGTGAATACCAACTCCCCTTTTTCGCCCTCCGGTAATACTTCTCCCGTTTCCGGATCAATAATTTCAGCAATAAAATGATCTGCATGGATATGCAGCCCGTCTTTCTCCCGACAGTCCATAGAAACGCCTGGTCCCATAATTTCACTCAGCCCATAGATATCATGCGCTTCCAGCCCTAATTTATTCTCAATCTCCCCTCTCATGTGTTCCGTCCATGGTTCTGTACCAAAACAGCCAAATTTTAAATTCAACTGGTCTTTGGTAATTCCCATTTTTTGCATTTCATCTGCAATATAAAGCGCATAAGAAGGCGTGCAGCACAATACAGTCGATTGAAAATCCACTAACATTTGCACCTGGCGGCTGGTATTACCTGTAGACGCAGGCACAACAGTTGCTCCTAAATATTCCGCTCCTCCATGCGCCCCCAAGCCGCCAGTGAACAATCCATATCCATAGGAAACATGCACCCTGTCTTTTTTGGTAACGCCCAATGCAGCCATTCCCCGCGCCACACATTCCGCCCACACTTTAAGATCCTGCTCTGTATATCCAACAACAGTCTGTTTCCCGGTTGTGCCGCTGGACGCATGGATACGCACTACATCCTCCATTGGGCAGACAAAGGTATCAAACGGATAATTGTCACGTAAGTCTGTTTTGTTGGTAAACGGAAGTTTATGTAAATCATCCACCGACTGAATATCCTCCGGCACCAATCCGATATCCTCCATCTTTTTGCGGTAATACGGGGCGTTTTCATACATCCGCTTTACCGTATCTACCAGCCGTTTGCTTTGCAGTTCGCGCATCTGCTCCCTGTCCATACATTCGATTTCTTCATTCCAGTACATGTGACCATTCCTCCCTTTCTGACTTAAAAAAAGCCCGCCATTCCATGCAACAACATGGGACGACAGACTATCCAGTACAATTTCGTGGTACCACCCAATTTCAGCAGCGAATCCGCTGCCCTCTTTCCTGCGACACAGTTTTTTCAACCATTGCGCTTTTCCAGTAACGTGGAAAATCCGCGCATACCTACTCTTTTTTCAATATGCGAGCTCCTGAGCGAACTTCAACTGCTTCTTTGATAAAACCGTTTCCAGCCAATGACGGTTCCTCTCTATAGCAAAGATAACGCCAGCCTACTCCTCTCAATCTCAGCTTTTTTTCTATTCTATTTTTATTTATTATACTCTAAGCATTTCAAAAAAGTCAAGACGCTCCTGCACAAAGACAAAAAACATTCATTTCTCCCTATCCTTCATAATGGCGGACACGCAACGGAACCCCAATTTCCCTCGCAATTATTTGGCATGCTGCAACATCTTCTTCTGAAATAACGGTATCAACAACGGAGAAAACAACCTGTTTCACATGCTTTTTGCTAAGCCGTGCAAACTCCTTTACTGCCTCAAACGCACCCTTGATAGACGGTCGGCAAATTTCATCATACTGCGCTTCATCCCGCGCATTCAAACTGATGGACAGCGTGTCTATCCCCGCAAGCTGCGGTGTTATATCACATCCTAAAATCGCATTTGCCTGTCCATTTGTATTCACACGTATCGGAAGATTTGCCCGTTTTTTGACTTCTTCCGCCATCGCCACCACTTCTTCCAGCCGCATCAGTGGTTCTCCGTATCCACAGAACACCACCTCTTTGTACCGGTTTAAATTGACTTTGTCCAGTTCTTTTTTCATTTCCGTTAGGGAAGGTTCCCGCGTGAGCCATAAATCGTATCCGCCTACACTGCCATGGTCTCTGATACAAAACGTGCAGCGGTTGGTACAACGATTGGTTACATTTACGTACAAACTGTTACCCAGTTCATAAAACAACCGGTTCTCCATAGAGCACCCTTCTTTTTATAATTCAATTTGAAATAGACATTTCGCGTTTGTCATTGTTACCTTTTCCACTTCCTCTACCGGCAATCCCCGAAATTCCGCCACTTTTTCCGCTACATATTTAACATAGCGACTGTCATTTCTTTTGCCCCGGTAGGGTTCCGGCGTCAAATATGGGCAATCCGTTTCAATCAGCAACCGCTCCATAGGAACGCTCTGCACCACATGACATGCTTTCTTATTGTTTTTAAAGGTAATCGCCCCACCGAACGCAACGTACATTCCCATTTTAACGACTTCCTCCGCCGTCTCCGCACTGCCGGAATAACAATGCATCACGCCGCTCGTCCGTGAGAAATCATAGCTTCTTAAAATATCCATACAGTCCTGCATAGCGTCTCTACAATGAATAATAATGGGCAAGTCTAAGTCCTGAGCCAATTCGATTTGCTTTTCAAACCAATATTTTTGTTTGTCCCGCGGGGAATTGTCATAATGATAGTCCAGACCAATTTCTCCAATTGCCCGCACTTTTTCTTCTCCCGCCAGCTCCCGCAAATCCTGCAAATCCGCTTCTGTCATATCCTCCACATCGTGAGGATGCACACCGACTGCCGCATAAATAAATGGATATTTCTTTGCAAGCACAAGGCTGCGCCGGGAGGACGGCATGTCTGCGCCGACATTCATGATCAGCCCGACACCCGCTTCCGGCATAGACTGTATTACCGCGTCCCTATCTTCCCAAAAGCGTTCATCATCTAAGTGTGCATGAGAATCAAATAGCATCTTGTTCGTTCCTTTCTCTGTTTAACGTATCACCGGATATCCGTCCGCCTTCAGCATTTGCCGCACTTTTTCCGCATCACTGCTTCCTTCCAGTCCGACAATGAGTGTTCCGCCATAATCTTCTCGGCTGTTGGAGATGTAAAGGTTTTTGATGTTGACGCCCAGCGCGCTTATTTTTTGTACGATTTCGCTCAAAACGCCCACTTTGTCAGGTACGTCCACCACACATTCCGTACTGCGCCCTCCGACAGCCACCGCTTTTTGCGGCAATCTGTTACGGTTCATTTTAGACGTTTGGAAAAACTTCCATACAGCTTCTTTATCGCTGCCATTGACAAGCTGTTCATAGTTCCGCAGCGCCGCTTGGTATGCGTCCAGCACTTTCAAAATTTTTTCCCGGTTGCTAAACGAAATATCTGTCCACATAGTTGGATCCGCAGCAGCAATCCGGGTCATATCACGAAATCCGCCCGCTGCCAAACGCAAGATACCATCTTTCTGATCCATTTCTGCTGCCAAATTCATCAGTGCGCTGGACAATACGTGCGGCACATGGCTCACTGCTGCCACTGCAAAATCGTGCACTTCCGGATCCAGTTCCAGCGGCAACGCGCCTATTTTCTGCGCCAATATGCGCAGCGTTTCTACCGCTTCCGGATCTCCGCCCGGTGTAAGGATATAATACGTGTTTTCAAACAGCCCCTCCTTTGCATAGGGGTAGCCCGATTTTTCTGACCCTGTCATTGGATGTCCGCCTACAAAGCGAATATCTTTTCCCTTCGCATATACCATGATTTCTTGTTTCGTACTACCGACATCTGTTACAATGCATTCCGGCTTTACATTACACTCCAAAAAATCAATCCATTTGCGCGTTACACCCACCGGTGTGCAGACATATATAACATCGCTGAATTCCATATAGCCCTGCCAGTCGGTCGCTCCGTTTTTTATTACATCTTCCTCAATGGCTTGCTTAATGTAGGTTTCATTCAT
>CBCTHD010000039.1:0-10514 GCA_965146615.1 uncultured Clostridia bacterium | reverse complement strand
AGACGGGCGTTTTCCGCAAAATAAAAGTCTTCCTCCTGCTGTGATTCCACCATATAATCGCATTCTATGTAGATCCCATTTGGTTTCAACGCCTGCACTATTTTTTGGTATAACGCCGTTTTTGCCGTATGGGAAAAATGGTGCATGGTCTGAAACGAAACGGCACAGTCATACGCTTCCATCCCCAGCGGCACGGTAAAATAGCTGCCGCAGATAAGGCGGAGCGCTTTGTCTGGATGTTTTTCTTTCAACTTATCCAGCATCGCCTGTGTCAAGTCAATTCCCGTGACCTTTAGCGATGGCAGCCGTGTAAAAATAGCATCTAATTCTAATCCGGTGCCGCATCCAAGGTCCAGCAGGGTACAGCAGGCGGCCGGCACCTGTTTCGCCATTTCTTCATACGCCTCCCGGCAGCCTTCCACACTTTGCAGCATGTGGGCGTCATATTCCTCCACACGCGCCGCAAAAAATTCGTCCATTTTCTCCATTTATATTTTCCTCTCCAAACACAAAAACAGGAACAGATTCTAGGGGAACCTGTTCCTGTTTATTATTTCAAAATCACATAGTATCCGTCCGGTTCCATCAGGTCTTTGGCTGCCTGCGGCACTTCCCAAGTTGTTTCAAGCGGAATCTCGCTATTCATCAGCGCCTGATATTCTGCCTGCGTCAAAACGACAATTTCTACGCCGCCCGCTGTCTGCCGGTTTCCATAACCAGCAACATGTTGCTGTACCCATGTACGATTTTCCGCACTGGCAGAAATCCGCACCATAACGGGCTCCAAACTCGTTGCCATTGCCGTCGCCGCACTGCTGCCGCCACCGCCGCTACCGACGGAATTTCTGCTACCTCCGCCACTGCTGACAACGGGATTTGCCTCTGTGCCGCCAATCGTGGGCGCTGGCACATTGTTTTCCTGCGCCGCTTCATACGTATTCGGCGTTGTTGCATCCGCCATATCTGCGGCAGTCTCAGGCTGCGTAGTTTGCTGTGCCGGCTGCTGTACTTCTTGACTGCCTGCCGGTTGCTGTGTTTCCGCCGGTTGCTGTATGGTCACTTGGCTGCCGTTCTTCTGGGAATTTTCCTGCCCTGCCGTATTCTCCGGCAAAACGGTTTCCGACGGCAACTCTGTCGCTGCCCCCTGCTCCGGCAGCGTTACACCTTCCTGCTCCGGCAGCACCGGTTCTGCAGTCGAATCTGGTTCTGCGGTTGTCTCTGGCGTCTGACCGCCGGTTGGCAGAACCCCTGTGATAGGGTTGTCCTGAATTCCCACATGGGCAACATTGCCACTATCATCATACAAATGGAGAAACGGCGTTGCAACAAGCACCAATGACGCTGCAACAACAGCTGCGCCGACCGTAAATCCTCGCTTATACTGTTTCAACTGAAGCACCACCGATTTTTTCGGTTTTGCTTCCAACGCCAGACGCTCATGCAAACGTTGCTCAAAGCCTTCCGGCAATGATACCTCTGGCATATGCTTACATAGTTCCATGACTTTCTTTGTCTCTTCAAAATCCTTCCGGCACGCTGCACATTCCGCCATATGCCGTTCGAATTCCTGTTTTTGCAAACAGTCACCTTCTATATAAGACGAGATTAAGTTTTTGAATTCTTCACAGTTCAATTCTACTCACCTCGCTTCTTTCCAAAACTCAAACTCCCCCGGGCGGCTTGTTTTCTCCGCCTTTACAATATGTTAGACGCGCCAGCATCAAAAAAGTTCCCGTCCCGCATACGATTATTCCAGCAAATACTGATATTTTTTTTCAACAATTTTCCGAAGATTCTCCCGCGCGCGGTTTAATCTCGATTTCACTGTCCCTGTCGAAATTTCCAGCACCGCTGCAATATCATCATAGCTCATACCCTCAATATCGCGCATAACAATTACCACACGGTAGTTTTCTTTCAACTCCGCAATGGCATTTTGCATTTCATTTTGCACCTGCCGGCGCATCAACTGCTCTTCCGGCTGTGGTTTTTCATCTACAATTTGCACTTCCGATTCCTGTCCATCCTGATCTTTTTTCACCAGGTCAATCATATGCGTATTGTTCCGCTTTCGTCTGCGGAGCATATCCAAGCAAATGTTCTGCGTGATACGGTAAATCCAGGTATAAAACCCGCTTTCCTCCTTAAAGCTGCCCAGGTATCGATACGCTTTAATGATTGCGTCCTGTGCTGCGTCCTCTGCATCCTGTTCGTTGGAAAGCATATGATACGCAATGTGATAAACTTTTATCTGGTAATTGGAAATTAGTTGTTCAAATGCCTCCACGTCCCCGTCTTTTGCCCGTCGAACCAATTCTGTCTCGCTCATCTCCAACCACCTCGCCTTCTCGAAAAGTAACATTTACTGCTATTATAACATCTTTCTACTTTTTTTTCAACCAGAAATACCAGAAAAGATTACAATAATATTACGATTTACCCAAATCCTAGTGAATTGGCAGAGTACTTTTAAAATTTTATTACATTCCTGTTTCTTTTCTACTGCATTCATTGACGCTATGTATCTTTTTTGATACAATAACATAATGTAATATCAGAAACTATACGGAAACGAGGTGAACCCTGTGCCAGAACCGAAAAACAAAAAAATGATCACCGTCTTTTGGATCATGCGGCTGATTGTAATTGCCGAACTTGTTTCCGCCATTTTCCTGAAAAATTATCTAGCAGCGATGCAGGCTGTATGGATTTTGCTGCTGTTTATGCTGCCGACTTTGATTGAACGGCATATGCACGTTGAATTCCCTACCATTATGGAAGTGTCGCTGGTTTGCTTTGTCTTTGCTGCATTATTTTTGGGTGAAATCGGCGATTTTTATTACCGGTTCCCGTGGTGGGATCTAATGCTGCACATCATTTCCGGCTTTATCATTGGTGCAATTGGTTTTTCTCTCATCCATCTGCTGAACCAAAGCGAAAAAGTAAAAATGAGTTTAAGTCCGCTGTTTGTCGCCATTTTTACGTTTACGTTTGCCTTGGGCGTCGGTGGCCTATGGGAAATTTTTGAATTCGCCGCCGACCGGATTGTAGGCTCCAATATGCAGAAATACATGCTGGATGAGGAGACAATCAAAGTCGTAAGCGATGCCATTGTGCAGGCAAACGGCGATTTGATGACGCTGACGCCGATTTTCCGAAAAATCTGCGCTTATGGGCTAAACGACACCATGTGGGACATTATCGTTGACGCTATCGGCGCAGCAGCTTTCTCCATTTTAGGATATTTATATCTCATCGGGAAAAGCAAAATTGACATTACAAAATTGCTGCTCAAGCGCCGGGAAATCCATCCCAAAAAGGATTGACACCCATATCGCATTTGTGATATAATAGATGCATAGCGTCTATTAGCAGAGGAAGTTCCTCGCCGGGATACGGATCGGAACCACCCCTGTGCGCAGGGGCGAGTGTCTCCGTCTCGCCACGCATAAAAATGTGGCAACCGGCGGAGATGCACGAAATTATACCAAATTGCTTCGCAAGTATGGTATAATATATTTGGGAATGAAGTTCTCCCATGGCAATCGCCAAAACCGCTTTTGTATATTGCAAAGCTGATGACTTCTGTGAATTTGATTCACGGGAGTATCAGCTTTTTTTGTGCCCGTGAAAAAGGAGGAACTGTTATGCTTACCAGTCTCGCACTCATCTTTTTGTTGGGTCTGCTCGCCGGCTCCATTTTTCAAAGGCTGCACCTTCCCGCGCTGTTGGGATTTCTGTTGGCGGGCATTTTATTGGGCCCGCATGTTTGGAACCTGTTGGATACTACCATTCTATCCATTTCTTCCGACCTGCGTCAGCTTGCCCTGGTCATTATCCTCACGCGGGCAGGCTTGTCTTTGAATATTCAAGATTTAAAAAAGGCGGGACGCAGCGCCCTGTTGTTATGTTTTGTCCCCGCCTGTCTGGAAATTGTCGGAACCCTTCTGCTTGCACCGCGGCTGCTGCAACTTTCCCTCACGGAAGCCGCGGTACTCGGCTGTGTCATCGCAGCGGTTTCTCCTGCTGTCGTTGTGCCGCGTATGCTAAAACTGATGGAGGAAGGGTATGGCACAAAAAAAAGTATTCCTCAAATGATTCTTGCAGGCGCTTCGGTGGACGACGTACTGGTGATCGTCCTGTTCACCGCCTCCTGTTCTCTGGCTGGCGGTGGTCAACTTTCTCCGGGAACGCTGCTGCAAGTTCCGGCGTCCATTCTCTCAGGAATTGCGCTGGGTGCACTTACCGGGTTTGCTGCAACCCTGTTTTTTCGCCGATTCCATTTGCGCGATACGGCAAAACTCCTAATCCTACTCAGCATTTCATTCCTGTTTCTTGCACTGGAACAACGCTTAAAAGGATATTTCCCGCTCTCCGGTTTCATTGCCATCATCTCCCTTGGCATTTGCCTTAATCAAAACACTCCACGGTTGGCAAAACAGCTTAACTTCAAATATAATCAGCTTTGGAGCGCCGCTGAAATCCTCCTGTTTGCATTGGTGGGCGCAGTGGTAGACCCGCGCCACGCCTGGACTGCCGGACTACCCATTCTTCTGCTGATTTTGGGCGCGTTGTTATTCCGCATGACAGGGGTGCTGTTATGCATGCTGCGTACGCCGCTGAACTACAAAGAGCGTCTGTTCTGTATGCTGGCGTATACACCAAAAGCGACGGTGCAGGCAGCCCTCGGGGCGGTTCCGCTTTCCCTGGGACTTGCCTGCGGACAGCAAGTTTTAACCGCCGCCGCCATATCCATCTTATTAACCGCTCCGCTTGGCGCCATCTGTATAGACGTTCTATCCCAAAAGTTTTTGACGAAATAGCTGCAAAGAAAGTTCCAAAAACTGTTTACAAGCCGCTTTTTTTTTGATACAATATTTCTAAGAATATACAAGCAAAAGGAGGTTATATCCCTATGATGGAAGAAATCAAGGACGTAGGAAAACGCTTGAAGGACTTGCGGGAAATACTGGAAATTACGCCCGAGGAACTGGCATCTTACATTGGCGTGGATTTGGAAGATTACTTGGCGCATGAAAACGGCACGGCGGATTTTTCCTTTACCTTTTTATTCAAAGCCTCGCAAAAACTTGGTGTCGATATTACAGACCTACTGACTGGGGAATCGCCGAAATTAAGCACCTACGATTTGGTGCGCAAAGGTAAGGGATTGCCCATTCATCGCCGCCATGGCTTTGATTATCAAAATTTGGCCTATTTATTTAAAGGTCGTATTTTGGAACCGTTTTTGGTCACTGCAAAATATGACCCGGCGCTGGAAGGACAGCCAATTGAGCTTAGCCGGCACGAAGGACAGGAATTTGATTATGTTCTCTCCGGCAGCCTAACCGTACAAATTGGCGACAAAATAGAGTTGCTGCACGCGGGCGATGCGATTTACTATGATGCGTCCAACGGACACGGTATGATCGCTTCCGGCGGGAAAGACTGCCTGTTCCTGGCAGTTGTTACGAACACGCAATTCGAGGAAAGGAAGGACTAACCCATGGGTTTACTATACGAAAAATTTGTTCACGAGACTTTTGATGCGCGCGGCGTCTTACAAACATTTGAAGTGGATGCGCCTGAAGATTTTAACTTTGGTTTCGACGTCGTGGACGAGCTGGCGCGGCAAAAGCCTGATAAAAAGGCAATGATTTGGTGCAACGAGCAGGGCGCGGAAAAAGTTTTTACGTTTGATGACATCCGCCGTATGAGCAACAAAACCGCCAATTACTTTAAGTCCAAAGGAATCAAAAAAGGCGACAAAGTCATGCTGGTGCTCAAACGCCATTATGAGTGGTGGTTCTGCATTTTGGCACTGCACAAGCTGGGGGCTGTCTGTATTCCTGCCACCAACTTGCTGACGAAAAAGGATTACATATATCGTTTCAATGCAGCCGATATAAAAATGGTGGTCTGTACCTGCGAAGGCGATGTGACAGAGCATGTGGAAAGTGCGCTGGCAGAGTCTCCTTCGCTGCAAACCCGCATTGTGGTACGGGAGCCGCGGGAAGGTTGGGACTTCTATGATGAAGGAGTTGCCGCTGCGAGCGACGAATTTCCGCGTCCTGTCGGTGAAGATGCGGCAGGTGGCAGTGATATGATGCTGATGTATTTTACCTCCGGCACCTCCGGGCTGCCCAAAATGGTAGCGCATGATTTCACCTATCCGCTGGGACATATTATCACCGCAAAACACTGGCAAAACGTTGACCCGGAAGGCTGTCATTTAACTGTGGCGGACACAGGCTGGGGAAAAGCCGTATGGGGTAAAATTTATGGACAATGGATGGCGGAAACGACCGTTTTTGTTTATGACTATGATAAATTTATGCCTGCAGACTTGCTGCACATTATTGAGAAATATCAAGTGACAACATTTTGTGCCCCGCCGACGATTTACCGCTTCTTTATTCAGGAAGACCTGTCGCGCTTTGACCTCTCTTCCCTGAAGCATGCAACCATTGCGGGCGAAGCGCTCAACCCCGAAGTATTTGACCGTTTCAAGGATGCGACCGGACTGAAACTGATGGAAGGATTCGGACAGACGGAAACAACCTGCACCATCTTAAACCTGGCAGGCACGGAGCCAAAACCCGGTTCCATGGGCAAACCTTCGCCGCTCTATCATGTAGATATTGTAGACGATGACATGAACTCGGTGGACAGCGGCGTGGTTGGAGAAATCGTCTTGCGCACTGATCACAAGCAGGTCGGGCTGTTTATGGAATATTACCGCGACGCAGAACGAACCCGAGACGCTTGGCATGACAATTACTATCATACCGGCGACTTGGCGTGGAAGGACGAAGATGGCTATTACTGGTATGTGGGTCGTAAAGACGACATTATCAAAAGTTCCGGTTATCGTATCGGTCCTTTTGAAGTGGAAAGCGTTCTGATGGAACATCCTGCCGTGGTGGAATGCGCTATTACCGGCGTGCCGGACCCCATACGCGGACAGGTTGTAAAAGCGACGATTGTTTTGGCAGCGGGCTACACTGCTTCGGATGACCTGAAAAAAGAAATTCAAAACTATGTGAAGCAAAATACTGCGCCTTATAAATATCCCCGTGTGGTGGAATTTGTGCCGGAGTTGCCCAAGACCATCAGCGGTAAAATTCGCCGCGTCGAGATCCGTGAAGAGGACCATAAAAAACAGTAATATAAATGGAAGCCCGCGGCACGATTGCCGCGGGCTTCCATTGTAATACGCTTCATTGTAATACGCTTTTTATTTCTTTCATCAATCAATCCGATTTTCACTCCATTGATTTTGTGCTATCCAATCTTGCTTTTTTCGTGTTCCTTCATGACAGACAGGGCGTTCATGTTCCCAATGCGACACGAATCAGCGGCAACAGGACGAGACTCATAATGGTAGAAACAGACACCATTACCGCCGGAAACTCACTATCCGCGCCATATTCCTTCGCAATAATCGCCTGATTTGTCATCACGGGCATAAACGCCTGCACGATAAACACATTTCTCATAAGCGCCGGCAGCGGCACAAGACAAAACAGTGTTACTGCGACCAGCGGTCCTACGGCAAAGCGGCATATCAGCCCTAACACCATGTTTTTATTCACGCGAATCTTGGATAGCCCACTACTGCAAAGGACATATCCGATAAACATCATGGACAGCGGCGTGGTCATTGCGCCGATATTTTCACAGGTATCCTGCAAAAATGTAGGCACCGGAATATTCAGTATGAGAAAAAACAGCCCTACAAGCAGGCCCATCAGCGGTGGCGAAAAAATACGTGCCAGCAGAGATTTGCCGCCGTCATTTCCTTTTCTGCCGCCGGAAATGGTATAAACCCCCAGCGTCCAAAACAATACGGTATTCGCCATATAGTAATACAACACATAGGGAACACTGGCTTCCCCAAACAATGCCAAATTGACAGGCAGTCCCATGAAAATGGTGTTATTCTGTGCAGTCATGACAATCATCGTCCCGGCGTATTTGGGTTCAATACGAAAGACTTTGACAACGACCCAGCCCAGCACATACCCAATTAAAACGCTCACCAGCGGCAATGCAATATATTGCGGAATATGCCAAATTTCCGCCGGTTCAAACGACGTCGTGATGTTGTGCAGCATATAGCAGGGCAGTGTAATATTTACCACTGTCCAGGAAATAAATTTCGAGATTTTTTCATCTATTTTATGAAATTTTGTCAGGAAAAAACCTGTTAATATCAGCAGCACCATCACCAGCACCGCTTCAAAAGCTCCAATAAATTCTCCAAACATAGCTGCTCCCTTTGTTATATCACAGTACGACAGGGGACGTCGTGTAGTCCTCTCCCGCCACTGTATATTCCTCTGCTTCCCGCGCCAGCGCCAAAAAATCCTGTGCGCGCACGTCCATCAACAACTGCTCCTGTGCATATGTCGTCAATTCCTGCTGCGCCGTGCTCTTGATGACCACCGGCACCTGCGCGGTCCGTTTCATGGTCCGCAGCAGCGTCTGCCCCGTTTCATTAAAGCCCAGCACACGGATATATCCCGGTCCCCGGTACAGCGCTTCCTGCACCTGTCCCGCAGTGGTACCCATCAATAGGTGTACCAACATACGTGTAATACGCGTATAGGGATAGCGTTTGGTCTTTACAAGATAAATCAAATCCCTGGCGCCCTTGCAATTTCTCGCCGCACGCATGATACGGTTTTCCAGCCCTTCCGACAGATATGCGGCGTCAGGACGCACGCCTTCCCGCCGTAAAATCCCCAGTAACACGCGATCCAGCTGCCGTATATCCGACAGGCTCCCCTGTTTTTGCGCCTCCATCAGCATTTGATAGGTATTCTGCGGCACATGCTCCTGTTGCAGCGTTCCCTCTGAAAGCGCTTTACGAATTCCCGCTGCGCTCATATATGTCTGAGGCCGCTCGTCATGATACCCGGCGCCCGCGCGTTTCACCGTAAACGGCTGCAGCTTCGCCCCGCATCTTTGTATTGCCATCAGGTAGGTAATGCCAAGTAGGTTGTTAGGACTGTCCGCCGCTTTGCCCGCAATCTGCGCCGCCGCTTCGGGGTAGCTGCATCCTTCTTTCATGTGTGCACGCAGGGTTTCCGGCTGTACAGACAACAAGGCTTGCGCCGCTTCTTCCAAAATCTCCAAATGCCCGCATTCACTGCCAAACGCCAGCATATTCACACAACCCATCCGCTGTGCCAGGCTCACGCCGCCAAAGGCAAAATATTCCGCGGGGGATACGGCATAGAGAAACGGCAGCTCCACCACCAAATCTGCGCCGCCCTCCAATGCAAGCGATGCGCGCCGCCATTTATCCAGCAGTGCCAATTCTCCGCGCTGTGTAAAACTGCCGCTCATAATACATATGACCGCATCCGCGCCGCCTTGTTCCCGCACTTGTTCCAACAGATAGGCATGTCCCTTATGAAATGGATTATATTCTGCAATTACTGCTGCAATCCGCACTTTTGTTTCCCTCCCATAGCAGCCCGTTCTTTTGTCCAATAGACGCTTTGCGTCTATTATACCAGAAATTTTTGCTTTTTGCAATGCCATACGCGCACGCCGTTCCACTTTGGGGGAACACGCGCAAACGGCGCGCTTGAAACACAAGCGCGCCGTTTCCTTTTTTTCATATCAGGGGATCTATTCCGAAATGGTGTTTTCTTTGGTGTTAATGAATGACGATATCCGCCATCATATAGCCGTCGGTGTAAATACCGCCCCATGGCGTTTCGTTGTAAAAATGCACATAAAAGTCTACTGCAACCGTTCCCGTTTTCAAAAACGTGATATAGCCATTGCTATCCACCTGAAAATAGTCAGACGGCAGGTTACCATCCAAGACATATGCGCCCATGGCGTCGCTTTGTGCGATTCTTTGGCTTGTCTGTTCAATGTTGCCCGTCTCCGGATTCAGATATTGATAATACGCGGTAAGCGGGTATCCTTCAATCACGCCGGAAATCTGATAGTAAAACGCTGATAACGTTAAATTTTCGCTGCTATCGAACGAAACTGCGACATGTTCCCCGCTGTCAAATTCTGTCCAGCCATCGACGATATTGGTAACAGGGTTTCCCCATTCCGACTGTGTTTGCTCTACTGTCAACGGCTGCGCACCGTCGTTTGCCAACGCTGCTGTGCCGGATAACAACAAGCAAGCTGCTAATGCCATACTAAAAAATTTTTTAATCATAGTACCTCCTGGTTAATGAATTGAATTGGACATCCTCTATACCATATGCACCAATTCTTTTTTGTGTGACAAGCATTTAAAAATTTTTTCTGTCCTGTAGTAAAATACACCTTCCTGCACTAGCACGAACTTTCATTTTTGTTTCTACAAAAACTTTGACAAAAAATCAAAAAAAAGTAAAAATTTTTATCAAAATGATATTGTATACAATCCGCAAATGGTGTATAATGGAGACATACAAAAATAAACAGAAGGGGAAATGCTAGTATGAGTACTTTTTTGGAAAGAACCAAAGAACGCGCCAAAGCGGACAAACAAA
>CBCTHD010000038.1:0-10516 GCA_965146615.1 uncultured Clostridia bacterium | reverse complement strand
CCCAGCACCCTTGGTTCGTGGAGCTCGGACTTTCCTCATTCCGTCAGCTAAGCTGAACGGCCCGCGATTGTCTGGCTTACTCAACCTCTTTAGTATACCGAAATTGATCCGAAATGTCAAGTATTCCTATTGTAAATGCGCTACATATTTTTCCACCATAAAATCAGGATGATAAGACAATTTTGCTTTTCTAATTCCTTCAATTCCCATATCTTCTTCCCGGTTCACATACGTATATCCATCCCATTCCTGTTCAATAAACATTTGATTGATTGCAGCGTAGGCGCCTTTATATTCAGTATCTGCCTTTTCAATATGAATCAATACCGTACCATTTTGATCTTCTCCGACTGTAGCAGCAATAATTTTGTCTTCCACCACCAATACAGCCCCTTTAACACCCAATTCAAAGTAATGGTCAAATAAGCGTTTTGCCGCCCTTTTTTCCCCCGCCGCATTCATGCTGCGCTGGTCAATCTGACGATAGACAAACGCAGCTGCATCTTGCAAGTTTTCCTTTGTAATCGGCAGATAAGAATAGGCATACGTATTTTTAAAACTATTGACATGATTCCGTTTCGCGTGCATTTTTTTCCCGGAAAGATTTTTTAGTTTATCTCGCGTATATACATAGTCATCTAAATCCCGCATATGTTCAAAGGTATATTGTCCCGGCAGCACTTCCTCCAGCCGCTCACACATTTCTTCTGTGAGCGGTTTTATTGCAAAATCTCCATCCAGGTATTCCCGCATAGTTAAAATAGCATGTTTTACATCTCCACCGCCGACCGGCATAGTGTGGTACCACTCGCCATTTTCTTCCTGCGCAATCAATATTAGACAATCTTCAATCACTGCATAACGAATATTAAATTCCTGCTGCCACATATACATATTGGTAAAATTACAGTCCGAATTAATATATCCGCACTGCGCATAATAACGGTCAAATATGTTTTTATCTTTTAGTGTAATTTCTTTGAATTTACAGTTACATTTTTCTTTTGTCCGCTTCATCATTCCATCCCCATTCATTTACCATACTCATTTAGTATACTATTGTCACAGACAAATATCAAGAGAAAAGTTGCACAAAACTATTGTGTTCCATATCCTCGCTTTTTATATTGTTTGAAATATAGATATCCCATTGACGCAAAAAGCTCCGGTAATGGGTATGTATTCTCCTGTTTTCCTGTTTCAGCACAAACCCACGCCTCATAATCAATAAGGCTTCCGAAACAGTTCGTGCCCATATGGGTCAAAAGCAAATCGCGCAAAATAAAATGCTCCACGCAAACATCTCGATTCTGTTTACTAAACGGGCAATATTGCATTGCCTGCACTTCGTTCAATTGACAAGTTCCTTTCCCATGCGGACAAAAATGCTTCTCCTTCCCCATATGGATATAGTCTACCGCCTTTTCCATTCCTAATACATTTTCATTTCGAAACATAATCTGATAATACACCATATCAGAAATATCATAATAAGGTAATTCGCTCGGAATCTTTTGGTATGCCACATGAGTTTTTTCTTGCACGGTTTTTTCCAGTTCGTTTAGCCTTGGAAGATATTCCCTGTCCTTTCTCTGCAACTCCAACAAATAAACCAGTTCCCGAATTATTCTCAATACCGTTTTGAGCCTTACCAGGACAGAAAGCGGTAAATATTCTGTCAATTCCAATTTTCCGACCGTGACAAACAAATCCACATACTGAAGCTCCGTAAAATCCAGAAAGATAAATGAAAATACTTTATGTAAAAAATTCCGGTTCATCCACAGAATATTCTCATCCTTTTCCATTTTATAAACAGCGTAGATGTATAGTATAAAATAAATACTGTTTGCCGCGTTCATTTTTTCCGGCGGCTGCGGATCTATTTTGTACCCGGCACCTACATGGCTTGGAAACAGATAAATCTCCCGTCCCTTTTCCACTTTAATCACACGAAATTCTCGCCATTCCAGCACAATGTCGCACAGCATCTGCGGCCAGCATAGCACATAGAACGGCAGTGCATATAGCTGCATATGAAATTGACTATAGACGCCGCCTGGATGCGATGAAAGTAAAACTCTTTTAAATTTTTCATTTTCCAGAAAGTACCCTACGCTGCCTACAAAGGAATTGAATGCGTACGCCATAATTTCATCCAGATGTTTCCCGCCGAACGGAATTTGATGTTCCCGTAGCTCTGCATCCCGCTTTTTGCGCAGATTCCACTCTTCTTTTACCATGTAGTCTTCTACCTGATATATATTCTTAAAATAATAGGTATAAAAATATTGACTGGCGCACTGCTGAATCCGATAGCGCTCCATAGGATCATACATACACCATACAAACCGCATGGTATCTACTTCTTTTCCATATTGAAAAAAGAAAGGCTGCTTCACTTCCTTTCCCTTTACTTTTCCTCGCGTAGGCAAAATGTGGTCTCTAACGCGCACCATTTCATACTGGTTTTGTTCCTTCAGGCTGTGGTTTGGATTATAGGCCGCACCGCTGACATAATATCCTATCATCAACCGCATAGCGCTTTGCACATCCATCTTTCCCTTGCGCGGATTAATTTTGAAAAAAATCGTTCCTGCTACATTATCCGGATCTTTCCGCACCCTCTCCGCCCGGCATTCAAACAAAACAGCAGGCACGCACGATGCTTTTTCATTTCCTGCCTCAAAAGTGTTGCTGATCATGCAGGTTAACCGCAATCCGGAAGCAGGGTCATATCCCGCCATTTTCAGACATCCTGCGCTCTGTTCCAGTATGAATTTAGGAAACAACTCTTCCGGAGCGTTGGTGCTGAGCAGCCGGCATTTACGTCCACCACGCAACTCCAATCCAAGTTCAATGTCAAATTCGATTCTGGAAAATTCCCGGTAAACAACCAGTTTTCTAATTTGGGGCTCCAGTTCAAATTGTATACGTGTCCCAAATATAGGCACTAGATATCTCATATGTACGTCGCTCCTTGCTGTCTTCCCTATTGCTGTCTTTACAATGAAACCTGTTTCCCATTCAGCCAAATCATGACAACCTTGCTGGTATATGCCAGCGGATCGCCGTCAAATACTGCAATGTCCGCATCCTTTCCCACTTCCAACGACCCTACTCGGTCCGCAATACCGGTATATCTGGCGGGCCGTATCGTCACCGCCTCCAACGCTGCCATATAGGGCATCCCTTCCCGTACGGCAATCGCTGCACTGAGCGGTAGGTACTGTACCGGTATTTCCGGATGATCCGTAATAATTGCGGGAGCAAGTCCCGCTTTCTCCAAAATGCCCGCAATCCCAGGCGTGAGATTGCGCAGCTCCGGTTTGCTCCTGTCACAGAGCAGCGGTCCGACCAAAAGCGGAACCGAACCATCAAGATATTCCGTCATTAGATGCGCTTCTGTTGCATGTTCCAATGTAATAGAAATATCAAATTCTTTTGCAATCCGAAGCGCCGTAAACATATCATCGCTACGGTGCGCGTGCACTTTAAGCGGAATCTTTTTGCTTAGCACCGCCAGTAAACTATCGTTTTTAATGTCATATTCCGGTTTGTCCGCTTCTTCCGGATTTTTTTTGTACTCCGCAAGTGCCCGACCATACTCCTTTGCCTTCATCAAGGCTTCCCGCAGCAGGGCCGCAGTCGCCATTCTGGTAGTGGGCGCCTGATTTTTGTCATGGTAGGTTGTTTTGGGGTTTTCTCCAAAAGCCGCTTTTACTGCCACCGGGGCGCGCACTATCATATCGTCCACACATTTTCCCGCCATCTTGAGCGCCACAAATTGTCCACCCAGCACGTTCGCACTGCCGGGTCCTGTCACAGAAGTCGTCACACCCGCGCGCAATCCTTCAGAAAATGCCCTATCCAGCGGATTCACTGCATCCAGCGCCCGCAAATGCGGCATAATGGGATCCGTGTCTTCATTTCCATCGTCGCCTTCAAACCCCAGTCCGTCTTCCCACATTCCAATATGGTTGTGTCCATCTACCATGCCCGGCATTACAATCATTCCCGTGCAGTCATGTACTTCCTCAAAAGCACCTTCAGCTTCCTGCAACGCTTCCATTTCGCCCACCGACGCTATTTTGGTGCCGTCTATCACCACATAGCCTTTCTTATATGTCTGACCCGCCATGGTATAGACGTTCCCGTTTTTCAACAGAATCATTCGTTGTTCCGCCTTTCCCTATTCTTCACTTTCTTGTGACTGTGTGTTCACATACAGCGCCGCGTTGAATCCCGCGATAGCCCCGTCGCTGGCCGCCGTAATAATCTGCCGCAGTTGTTTTTCACGTATATCTCCCGCCGCATAAACGCCCGGCACACTTGTCTGCATAGTGTCGTCCGTCAGAATGTATCCCTCCGGCGACAAATCCAGTAGCTCCTGCACCAATTGATTGGAAGGGTCGCTTCCCACTGCAACAAAAACCCCATTGACGTCCAATTGACGCTGCGTTGCATCTCCCACATGACGCAGAATCAATCCGTTCACAGTGTTGTCGCCCAAAATCTTTTCCGTTACCATTTGATAGCAGACTTCAATATTTTCCGTCTGCAGCACCTGGTCTTGCAGCACTTTAGTACCCCGGAATTCATTCCGTCTATGCACCAAATATACTTTATTGCAAATCCGGCTTAAAAAGAGCGCATCCTCCAACGCCGTATCACCGCCACCTATGACGGCAACATCTTTGCCTCGAAAAAAAGCGCCGTCGCAGGTCGCGCAGTAGGACACGCCTTTTCCCGTCAGCCGCCCTTCATCTTCCAATCCCAATTTACGCGCAACGGTGCCCATTGCAAATACAACCGTTTTCGTCTCCAGCGTTTCCTGCCCGGTAACAATCTTTTTCACCGGTCCGTCCAGCTGGACGCCGGATACATCTGTATTCAAAAATTCTACGCCGAATTTCCGCGCCTGCCCTTCAAATTTATAAGCTAACTCCGCGCCAGAAATCACGTTTTCCACACCCGGATAGTTTTCTACTTCATTGGTGGTACTCATTTGCCCGCCGGAAAACATTTTTTCAACAACAATAGTTTTCATGCCTGCCCTGCTCGCATAAAGCCCACAGCTCATTCCCGCCGGTCCGCCGCCGATTATCACAACATCATACATTTCCTATTCCTCCATAAGTTGAAAGGATGGGTCTAATATGGTTAGTTTATCCCGCAGTCCTTCTGTTATCCAAACTTTTTTGTCATCGTCCACTAAAATCATATCCACACCATATGCTTCCGCCCAAGCCAATGCGCGTTCCCTGCCCCCCACATAAGCCGCCGTGGACAGCGCGTCCGCTAACGTCGTATCCTGTGACACCACCGTGACCGACTTGAGTCCGGCTTCCGCCGGATAGCCGGTGTAGGGGTCAAAAATATGATGATACTCTCTTCCTTCATATGTAAAATAGCGTTCATATCCGCCGGAGGTCACAATGGATGTGTCCGCCACGGTAAGTTTCGCATATGATTCACCTGTCTGAAAGGGATTTTTAATCCCCACCGTCCATGGTGTTCCGTCCGCTTTCTCCCCAATCAGCGTGATACTGCCGCCTAAATCCAAAATGCCGCGCCGCATCCCCTGATTCTGTAACAAGATTTTCAATTGATCTGCAATCATGCCCTTCGCCATCCCCCCCAGGTCCACCTGGGTATCAGGCGAAAGCCGCGTCACCGTTCCATCCTGATTCAACACCAAATTAGGAAATCCCACCTGGTCCATCACCTTTAAAATATCCGCCTCCTGTGGCGGCTGCTCCGCCTCTTTCACATTCCACAAATCCGCTAAGGGTTTAATGGTCACGTCGAAACGTCCCTCCGTTTTCAGTGAAATTTCCTTGGCGCGCTGCAACAATTCATAGGTCTCCGCCGCTACGCGCACCGGCTGACCATACGGTTCCTCGTTGATTCTCCACACATCGCTTTCTTCTTTGTGACAGCTAAGCAAAGATTCCAATTCCATCACCTTTTGCTGTGCCTGCTGCACTGCTTCCTGCGTTGCGCCTTCCAACTGCCGCAGTTGAATCACGGTATCCAGCGCAAAAAACGTCTGATCCGGCAATTTTTTCGCACAGCCGCTCAATAGCAACACACAGCATACCAACACAAATCCACGTTTCATTCCATTCTCCTCATATCTATTGATCTCGTAGGACTGCTTGCAAAATTTCTTCTATTTCATCTAAACCAGCAGCACGATTTAACTGTTCCCGCGCCTGCGCCGCGCCATGCATTCCTTTCAAATACCAGCTAAGATGGCTGCGGGATTCTAAGATACCGATTTTTTCCCCCTTAGTATCCACCAGCAGCCTGACATGGCGCAATGCCATGTTAATCCGTTCTTCTCCGCCGACTTTCTCCGGCTGCTGCCCATCTAATATTTGCACGCACTGCCGCACCAGCCAGGGATTGCCCATGACGCCGCGCGCCAGCATTACACCGTCGCATCCCGTCTGCGCCAGCATTGCTGCCGCATCGTCTGCCGCCATAATATCGCCGTTACCAATGACGGGAATCCGCACCGCTTCTTTGACTGCAGCAATCACTGACCAGTCTGCCTTTCCGCGATACATCTGTTCTCTGGTTCGTCCATGCACCGTGATCGCATCTGCGCCGCTCTCCTGCAAAATTTTTGCTACCTCCGGCGCATTGATGTGCTGCGCATCCCAGCCACTGCGTATCTTCACTGTTACCGGAATGTCCACCGCTTTTTTCACCGCCTCCACCACCCGTCCTGCCAGACGCGGTTGTTTCAGCAAAGCGCTTCCATCGCCATTGCCCGCCACCTTGGGCACCGGGCAGCCCATGTTAATATCGATCAAGCTACATCCTGTCTGCGCCGCCAGTTTTGCACCATATGCCATGACTGCCGGGTCGCTGCCAAAGATCTGTACGCCCCATAGCTGTCCTGCACCACCGCCCTGCATGAGCTGCTTGGTTTTCCGGTCACCAAAATACAATGCTTTTGCACTGACCATCTCCGTGTAGAGCATTCCCGCTCCCATTTCTTGCAATATGGTTCGATATGCCGCATCTGTTACGCCCGCCATTGGCGCAACAAAGATATTATTTTTCAATTTTAACGTACCAATTTTCATTGCATTTCTCCTATGATTCCACTTCCTATCTTATTATATGCCAATCTCTATGGTTCGTCAAGTAAAATCCCTGTCATAATTTCCTTCCCCTAAAATAAAAGCCCGGCACAAAAAACGCTTTTGCACCGGGTAACAAAATACTGCTGTCCGCTGTAAATTTATAGAAAATCTTTCCGAATGGGATTGAAAATATCAATAATAATGGAATCTTCATCCCGCGCTGTAACGCCATGCTCCACATTCGACGGAAACCAAATACTATCGCCCTGGTTTGCCACAAATGTTTCCTCTCCGCAAATCACGTCAAACGAACCCTTTGCGATATAACTTACCTGCTCATGAACATGCTTGTGCGGCGGCGTTGCCACATGTGCTTTTACACACACTTCCGTCATCATCATATCCTTGCCGGTTGCCATCAGTTTACGAGTGACGCCCTCCTGTGGTACCACTACTGCACCGTCTTTATTTTGAAACAACATTATTTCTTACTCCTTTCCACATTGACAGAACCATTATTATTTAGTAAAATTATACTATAATTCTGGCTATTTGTAAAGAGGAAACTTTGTCATTTAGGAGAGATATGCGATGACTTTCTATGAGCAAATTTATGAAACGGTATCCAAAATTCCAAGGGGATTCGTGATGACCTATGGGCAAATTGCAGCAGCCTGCGGGCGCCCCCGTGCCTCCCGCGCCGTTGGTAACGCCCTGCATGTCAATCCCGCTCCCGGCGTCATTCCTTGTCACCGCGTGGTGAATCATAAAGGACATTTAAGCGGCGGCTTTGCGTTCGGCGGCATTGACCGTCAAAAGGAATTGTTGGAAGCGGAAGGCGTTCCGGTCAATGCAGAATACTGCGTTGATTTAACTCAGTATCAATTTCGGCTTTCATTTTAGTTCGCCCCATTGTAACAGTATCATGCATCTTGTGTCAGTAAACCGGCACGAGGGTATGGCCTGACTTTTTGCATGTCTGACAGAAGGGGACACTCCTTCCACCCCATATATTTTTCTTCCTTTTTATTTTGTCTATCGTCTTATGCCTGTGGGAGTGCCCACAGGCTTTTTTTGTGTCTCCTTTCTAAATCACACTGCAATTTTTGTTTTCTAGTCATAAACTTGGACAACACTTAATACAAATATATAGTAACGGTACCAGAAAAAGGAGCCATGCCTATGACAAACCATTTAAATTACACACATGGGATTTCCCATCTGATGAACTGTCTGCCGGAGGAGACGGCAGAGGCGCTCAGCCGGCTGCCATGCAGCGACTGGGAGGAAATCGAAGAATTGCGGTTTCTGTCCCAGCGCCCTGTCATGGTCTACCGACAGGCCGAAGGATTGTTTCTCACTCCCGCCGGAGGGCTAACTTTCTCCGTGCAGGGAGCTGTCACCGTCACCAGTGGACAGGTAGCGGCCATATTTCGGCAGCTTTGCGATAACTCGGTCTATGCTAAAGAGGAGGATATTCGTCAGGGCTTTTTATCCCTGCCGGGTGGACACCGCGCCGGCATTTGCGGCAGCGCTGCCTTACACCATGGAGAGGTCACATTTCTCAAAAACATTTCAGCAATTAACATTCGTATTGCCCATCAGGCAATCGGCTGTGCAGACGGCGTCATGCGCCATATTTGCAGCGGCGGCGCTTTACATAACACCTTGGTTGTTTCTCCGCCGGGCGCCGGTAAAACTACACTGCTGCGCGACATTGCCCGCAGCCTTGGCAATACATACAAGGATGGGATTGCAGATGAACGCGGCGAAATCGCCGCAGTATACAAGGGTGTCGCCCAAAACGATATTGGACTGCGCAGCGTTGTAATGGACAGTTGTCCCAAAGCCACGGCAATCGGACTGATGATTCGTTCCATGGGTATAGAATGTGTCATCACGGACGAAATTGGCAGCGAAGAAGATGCACGCGCCGTTGAATTGGCGTCCTGTGCAGGTGTACAAACCATCGCCTCGGTTCATGGCGCGGGACTGGACGACTTACGCGCCCACCCTCATCTAGGTGCGCTTTTGCCGCTGTTTGAATATGTCATTCTTTTGCAAAAACCAGAGCACGGCTCGCGTATCAAACAAATTATCCATACGAAGGAACGATAAGGAGGCACATATCATGGAACTAAAGATAGTAGGCGGCTGTATCATTGTAATTTGTGGATTTCTACTCGGAAACTATTATGCCGGCAGGCTAAAAAAACGTTGTGCCACACTGCAAGCCTTTATCGGCGCCGTTGTCAGAATGCAAAACACCATAGCATTTACTGCTGCGCCGATACAGGAATTATACGAAGAACTGGCGCAGGAGGACGATGAGGCGGGACAGTTTTTTGCGCGTCTGTGCGCCAGCAAATCGCTGCAGAAAGCACCGGAGAAAGCCTGGAACAAAACACTGCTGGAATGTACGTCCCTGTTAAAAGAGGACAAAGAAATTCTCCGGCAGATGGGACAAATGCTGGGCGGCAGCGATTGTTCCTCTCAAATCAACCAGCTTGCGCTTTGCCGCACACAACTGGAACAACAGCTGGACGGTGCGCGCAGCGTCGCTTCTTCCAATATGAAACTGGCGCGCGGCCTCGGCGTGTTTGGCGGTATATTTGTTGTTTTGGTGTTGTTGTAATCACCACAAAGGAGAGAAACCATGGGAATTGATTTAGTATTTCAAATCGCTGCAATCGGCATAACCGTTGCTGTTATCAGTTTGCTGCTCACCCGTTCAGGACGCGACGACCAGGCACTGCTCACCACATTGGCAGGGCTGATTGTTGTTATGTTAATGGTGCTGCAGCAGGTCCGCAACCTATTTGACACGCTCAAAATGCTGTTTGGATTGTGAGGTGAGGGCTTATGTCCATCTTCCAGCTCATCGGCATTGCACTGGTAACCACCATTTTATGTGTCTTTTTAAAACAGCATAAACCGGAATTTTCCTTGCTTGCGCTTCTTGCGGGCGGCGCCCTGATACTGCTTGGGCTGGCGCCGCAAATTGCTTCAATGATTGACGCAGTGCAGCGCATGGCAGAAAATTGCGGCATTGACAGCAAATATATTCAAATTGTTGTGAAAACAACCGGTATCGCTTGCATCTGCTCCATTGCGGCGTCCATGTGCCGCGACGCGGGGCAAAGCGCTCTCGGCAGTAAAATAGAACTCGGCGGCAGGCTTACCATTCTCGCACTTTCCATGCCTGTTGTCTCAGAGCTTTACTATGTGATTATACAGTGTATTAGATAAAAGGTGAAGACATGAAAAAACAAATGATTCTCTGCTGCGTCCTGCTGTTTTTATGGATGCTTCCGGCGGCCGCGGCAGACCAAACAGACGCACAGCTGCAAGATGTCATTGACTCCCAGTTTGAGGCTGCCGGTGGCTATACCATCGATCAGACGCTCAGCGGCCGG
>CBCTHD010000037.1:0-10590 GCA_965146615.1 uncultured Clostridia bacterium | reverse complement strand
CATTACTGGACGGCTTTCTGGTAATGGTCAGCGTGTAAGACAGTGTCGTTCCATCTTCCGCTTTGACAGAAATCGGAATGACGTTTTCACCAACCACCAGCGCCTTATCTCCCGTTCCGGTGATAACCGCCTTCGCATTGTTTGCCGCCGCGCCTACTGCAACCGTCTCCACTTCATTATCAACAGTTGCCGTATATTCTGTTATCTTTGGCGAGAAGGTTTCATTTAAGGCTGCGCCTTCCACCGTGATATTTGTCAATGTTGCGTCATTGGATTTTATCGTTGTTGCTCCATCATCTACATAGCGGTCGTCACGTTTCACAATCAGGATATCTTCGATAATGCCGTCTTCCGCTCTTGCGAAGATAAATTCTCCGCTATCGCTCGTCGGCGAACTATCCGCATCCCGGTCTGTATCGATGTCCGCCAGATCTGCCAGCGAGATTCTCGCATTGGAGTAGTTAATGCCATCATACATCACAACGATGACACTAGAGCTTGCTGAATAGGACTCCGTCTCTGCATAGGTGTCGTCATAGGATATATCAATTCTCCGTCCGCTGATTCTACGAACCAGTCCGTACAGGAAAGTGGTTTCAGCGGAATCATTTGTCGTGAGATAGGTAATTTCACCTGCCGGCGTATTGCGATTGAGTACCAAATCCTGTTCAATCATCGTCGATGGACGGAATACCACACTTGCATCTTTAATGCGGCCATTCGGCAATGTTGTGTAGGTAATGACGTCACCTTTCTGGATTCCGGTTACGCCGCTAATACCCGTTTCATTGTGAATGGTTATTTCAGATGTTTCATAATACAGATTGCTGACCGTCTCGCTATTCTGATATCCGCTCAACGCTACCATATCGCCTTCGTCACTTGCCACCGACTTCACGCCGCTGACTACCATGACAGGCTGTGCATAGTTGATGTTGCCAATCAGATTGCTGCCGACCATTGCCAGCGCTTCTCGGGAATCTCTGTCAATAAACGCATAGCCGCTGTATGTCATGTCGTCGATCAACGCATCTGCTTTACCAAGAACAATATCCGTTTCCTCAGCGTTATAGAGGTCGTTCTGCGGCACATCAAAAATGAGCGTGCTGCCGGTCGTATAGATGCCGCCGAGACTTTCCGCCGCCGCATTGTAAGAACTGTTAAATGCTTTATACTGGTAATCGTCTCCCGTAACATTGGCGTCGTTTAGATCGAAGTTAATTCGTTTAATCTTACCCGACGAATCCAGTGTATAGGTTACCAAGGAATATACTTTTCGAACACTTGTCACCGGCTCTGTGCAGTTCCAGTCTGTCGGTTTGTACTGATTCCAAACGCTGTCCTGCATGAGACTTGATGCATCGATGGAATTTCCAGCGCCGTTCACAAGGACCTTATTGGCAAAGCTGTAAGTCACCCAATTGCCGTCCGACGTCAGTACTCTTGCCTCCAGGGAGGTGGACAGTCCGCCGCTTGTTCCAATCAATGTCACAAAACCAAACTTGGTGTTGGACAGCAGAATCTTAGAATCTGCATAAACAACAACGTTTCTAAAGTTTAGGTAGAACATCCCATAATTTCCGACCTTCAAATCGCCTTCAGATAAGTTCTGCGTTTTATACTCAAAGGTTTCACTATCAATTTCAATTTCATTATCGTCCGGAGAATAAGACGTTATGGAACCTTCCACGACGCTGTTCGGCGATACGATCACCTTGCCGGACAGAAGTCTGCGGTCCTCGACCTGACCGTAATAGCTAATTACATCATCAGTGCGAATGTCACTGAGCGAAATGATCTTTCCGTCCTTTTCGATCGTGAAGCTCGCATTCGGATCTGTATCGTCCAAATACAGAGTACCGGCACCATTTTTGCTTGTGATACGGTAGGTTTTCAAATTCACTTCGTCTACCACAAGATCGGTATAATCATAAATGAAAACAACGTCATATTCCGAATCAGTATCATTGTTGACCAGCCGGATAACGCCGTTGATTCCTTTTTCCAAGCGCGATTCAATGTCGCTGATTGTCGCTCCGACTTCTTTGGTGCCGTTATAGTAATACGTCAGGCTGGAAAGATCAAGGTAGGCGCTTTGCTCCCGCGTGGAAGAGTAGCTCTTATCATAATAATATAATCTACCCCGCGTAGCCAGCTCATCCAGCTTTGCCGTGTTAATATCAACATCTTCAATTTCCAGGAATGACGTTTTCCCGTCCTTTGGATAAATTGCGATAATAACCGGTTCATCTTCCTCCATACCGCGCACATAAACAGTGCAGTAGGTTTCCAGATAGTCCATTGCATCTGTGTCTCCAACGTCCATTTTCTGATTGAAGTTTGTTACATTGGAATACACACGGGTTCCATTTATATACTCATACCGTTTGTCAACTTCAAAGGTAATTTGATTTTTTTCTGAACGGCTTGTCGTGGAACCTGGCACCTGCACAACAGTACCTTCCATTTTTTCAATGTCCATGTTGTCAAGCAATATCCGGTCTGTTTTTTCATATGCAATATAGCCTGAACCCGTTGAAAAAGTTACCTGTTCCATAATCGGTACTTCCAACGCGTTATACGTCATTTGTGCCACCATAGACCGCGGCGCGTTGCTGCCAGTCGATCCAGAAATATTTTTCAAAATTTTTTCCTGTGAAGCGATGGTGATATACCCAGTTGGATATCCCCCCTGCTGGTTTGCTGCCGGTGTATATCCAAGTGCTGCTACTACCATTTTGACTGCTTCTTCATACAATACCGGGTCTTCCGGTCGGAAAGTTCCTTCCGGATCTCCATTGATAATTCCTCTCTGTGTTGCCATAATAATATACCCGGATGCCCAATGTCCCTGCGGAACATCATAATAATCCGTAATTCCGCTCAGACCGTTTGCCGCATCGCCAAGACCTAATGCGCGGCAAATGACCGCGGCAAATTCTGCTCTTGTAATCGTATCGTCGGGACGGAAGGAGCCGTCCGGGTCCCCTTGCAGGATTTCAAAAGCGGACAATACTTCAATGGCTTCTCCATAACCTGCGTCACTTGGCACATCCGTAAACGCTAACGCGCCCTGCATAACGCCGAAGCACATCATAAAAGATACTACAACTGCTATAATCCTTTTCATACTACTCATCCCTTTCTGTTTCAACCACCGTGCGGGGGGTCAATCAATTTTTCTACTCTACAATTCTTTAGACGCTTCCGTCTGCAAAAAGTTCCCTTTTTCAGCCTGTTATCCCAAGAATATGTATACTGTATTTATTATATTCATAATCGGAGTGCTCGGTCAAGACTGATAGGTTATTTTGTTTCAATTTTACCAAAACATTTCTCTCTTTTACATATATAGACTGCCATCTTCGCCTCCTTTCTTCCAAATCAGTCGTTCTCACTCCCACTTTTTTTGAGTAAGCACAAAATGCACAGCCTGAAAAGGGACTGTGCATTTTGTGCGGCCAACAGGAAAAAGGGGATCCTGCCAAGCCAATATATATTAAAAATTGGGGGAGCAAATTAACCTTGCGTCGCTCTACTTCTGTCCTCTTGGAGCGTCACCGCAATATCTATTTTTTCGCCATTACGCGATACGGTAAATGTCAGTACGTCACCGACTTTAGAATTGTTCTTAATCTCATTGAGTTCACTGCTGGTTTCAATCTTCTTTCCATTGACTGCGGTAATAACATCGCCGCGCTGCATACCGGCTCTGTCAGCAGGTCCCATTTCCGTTACCTGTGCGACATAAAGTCCCACCGGCAGATTGTTTCTAAACGCGAGGTCAGAGGTTACTTCCTGTACGCTGATACCAATCAGCGGACGCCCTTTCACATAGCCGTATTCCGTCAAATCGCTGATAATTGTTTTCGCGGTATCAATCGGAATGGCAAAACCGATCCCTTCCACATCTTCACTTGCATATTTCATATTGTTAATCCCAATAACTTCGCCATATGCATTAATGAGTGCACCGCCGGAGTTCCCCGGATTGATTGCTGCGTCCGTCTGAATCAGCGTCATCGTACTGTTGGGGTCGCTACTGTCTGTCTGAATCGTTCTGTTCACACCGCTAATAATACCAACTGTGACCGTTCCAGATAGTTCAGCGCCAAGCGGGTTTCCAATTGCAACTGCTAATTCTCCAACCTGCAGCTTTGCGCTTTCACCCAAGGTTGCAACGGTCAAGGTTTCTTTGGGTTCTATTTTAATTACAGCCAAATCCGTTTGGGAATCCGCACCAATCAGCGTAGCGGAATATTCCTCCCCGGTATTGAGCTGTACGGTTAATTCTTTTGCGTTTTCAATAACATGATTATTGGTGACAATATATCCGTCCTGGCTGATAATAATACCAGAGCCGGTTGACTGCTGTTCCGTAGCACCAAAGATGGATTGCACTTGAGAAATATTGGTAATACCAACAATTGCGGGCCCAACCTCCTTAGCAATATCCACCACGCTCATCGCTGTCTTATCTCCGCTAGTAAGTTGCTCATAATTGAATGAGGTGTTGAGATCGGTTGCTAGATTGCTGATGTTGCTATTGCTGTTGCTGTTCGTTGATGCGCTCTCCTCGCTGCCGCCCAAATATTTATACCCAACTGCGCCGGCGCCAACCAGCATCACTGCTGCCATGATACCTGCTACGGAGGTAATCCATGCTTTCATGTGTTTTTTCTTTTTGGGAGTAACGGTTTCGGTAAACACCGTATGGTCCGTTGTAGTGCTTGTGTTTTGTGTTTGCTGACAACTCTTTTCATAATCATCACTGTACCATTTATAGTCGTTATAGTTTGCCATATGAATCCCTCCTGTTTTTAATTTATCTTTTGATGTATCTTATGTATGTATCATACCGCACTTTCTTTGCAAAATTATGAACGGTCTGTAAAGGAATCAATAACAAATTAAGTTTTTTTCAGAATGAAGTTGCCCTTCTTTTTTCTCACCATTAACGCTTTCTATCAGAGCTTCGTCCCTGTCCGGTTCACTGTCCGGAACAGAAACATAGGAAAGGGACTGCCCCACTTAAGAAGTGAGGCAATCCCCTTTATCCCTATAATATAGGGTAATTTCATGCTTTTTTCCATCGTCTAGCAGCGTAATTGGCGTGCCTTTCTTTTGGTTATCACGTATGGCTGTGATTTCATACACCGTATTCCCGTACGTGTAATGGATGCGAAACGATTCCCAGGACTGCGGCACGACCGGTTCCAGCCGCAGCGTATTTCCTTCCCTTTTGAGTCCCAGTACCATCTCTACCAGCAGGGAATACATCCAGCCTGCTGCGCCGGTATACCAGCTCCAGCCGCCGCGTCCCTCCTGCCCTTTCGCCGAATAGACGTCCGCCGCCACAACGTAGGGCTCTGTCTTATACTGCTGCACCTGCTCCCATGACTGTCCATGCAGAATCGGATTCAGAAGCGCAAATTGCTGTGTCGTTTTTTCCGCATTGCCCAGCGCTGCCCACGCCCACACATACCAGACTGCCGCGTGAGTATACTGCCCGCCGTTTTCCCGTACGCCCGGCAGATAGCTTTTGATATAGCCCGGATCCACCGGCGCCCGGTCGAATGCCGGCGCAAGCAGGCGTATCAACTTGTTTTCTGTGTCCACCAGATAATTCTGCGCCTGCTGCATGGCGCTTATCGCCTTATCCGGCTCTGCCGCGCCGGATATAACCGCCCAGCTTTGCGCAATCAAATCCATTTTACACTCTTCGTTGCGGTGGCTTCCCAGCGGCGTTCCGTCGTCAAAATAGGCGCGCAAAAACCATTCTCCGTCCCACGCATTTTGATTCAAGGCGGTTTTTAATTCCTGCATCTCCGCTTGGTACCGTTTTTCTGTTTCGGCGTCTTCATAAAGGCGGCACAGCGGCAAAAAGTCCTCCAACGTTTTATATAGGAAGAAACCCAGCCAAACACTTTCTCCCGTTCCGCGGTTTCCCACCCGGTTCATGCCGTCATTCCAGTCGCCGCTTCCCATGAGCGGCAGCCCATGACTGCCTCGCTTAAGTGCGCGGTCCATCGCCAGCACACAATGGGTATACAAATCCGCCTGTTTTTCGCTAATCTGCGCAAATCCATACCGCTCGTCCTCCGCTTCCAGCGGCGCGTCTTTCAAAAACGGTATTTCTTCGTGCAAAATTGCTTTGTCCCCCGTCTTTTTCACATACTGTGCTGTTACGTATGCCAGCCACACCAAATCGTCACTAAACTTCGTCCGTATGCCGCGGCTGGCAGTTTCCTCGCCGTCCAAACTGTCATGCCACCAATGCTGTACATCACCTTCTTCAAACTGCTTGGCTGCGTGTTTTAAAATCTGCTCTCTGCACAGCGTTTCATTTCCATAGAGCATTGCAAGGCTATCCTGCAGCTGGTCGCGGAACCCGAATGCTCCGCTTGTCTGATAAAAACCGCTGCGCGCCAACATGCGGGCGGCATAGGTTTGATACAAAAGCCTTCCATTTACTAAGAGATTGATGCTCTCGTCCGGCGTCTCTACGCGCACCTTCCCCAAAAATTTACGCCAAAACGCTTTAACGCTCTGCAATTCTTTACATGCTTCTTTTTCCTGCTGCATGGTCTGCCATGCCGCGACGTCGCCGCATCCCAGCAAAAATGGAACAATTGCGCTTGCACCCGGCGCTAGTTCCACAGTCTTGACCAACGTCAAACACGGGTATCGGTGCCAGGTTTCCTCCGCTGCTTGTGCGCCCGCTGCACATAATATCATTTGACTATCCGGCAGGGCGGAAGGATAGCAGCTTCGTGCTTTTATGATACCCTCTCCGCATTCCGTCTGCAAATACCGTCCGTTTTGTGCTTCACTGACGCCCAATACCGGAACAGCGTGATATTTCATTTCTATCCGGCGGGTTTCTCTCCCCACATTCGTCAGCTTCATGAGACTGATTTTCACAGGCTGCTCCTGCGCTGCAAAGACGGTCAGTTCTCCCGCAATTCCATAGGCGTCATGTTGATATATTGAATAACCGAAGCCGTGCCGGACAGCATAGGCGCCATCGCTGGGTGCTGGGTTTCGTGTAACACTCCAACTGTTTCCCCGCTGTACATCTCGAAGTACAAACCACTCGCCCGACGGATCCTCCACAAAATCGTTGCTCCATGGTGTGAGCTTGTATTCGCGGCTATTATAGGCATAGGTAAAGCCGCTGCCGCTTTCACTTGCCAGGAATCCCACCTGCTTTCCGGCAATCACATTGACCCAAGGCAGCGGTATAGAAACGCCGTCCTCCAGCCAGATGACATATTCCCCGTTTTTTCGGTCAAAGCCACCGATGCCATTCCAAAATGCGAGTTGGGGACGCTTCAGCGCGCCCTCTCCGCCCGGCAGATACTGGGGCGCTGCCTGTTTTGTTTCTTCCGGCAATGTAAGCTGCTCCTCCAAATCACGTCCTCCGTCCAACACGATACGGGCTACTGTCCGCAGCAGTTCTTCCTCCCCTTGCTGCAGGGTATCCCGCCGGCAGAGGAATACGCCGCCGGAATGCTGGGCTTGTTCCATCCATTCCCGCAACTGCCCTTCCACCGGGCGGTGATACTCGTCCTGTTCTTCCAGCAAAAAGACCAAGTCACAAGGGAATCCCCGCAACTGCCAAAATGCACGGATTTTTAGCAACGTTTCAGGTAACACTGGCGCTGCCGTCAGCGTGCAAAGGAGAATGGGCAAATCTCCCGAAATACCGAAACGCCAAAGCGCAGATTGTCCCAGCTTGTTCGTGCTGTGCTGAATCTGCTGCCGTTTTTGTGGCGATGGATACAGAACATGCCGAAGCAGCTGCATCGCCAGCATTTCTTCCTCAGCCGTGATGTGTACATATCCGCGCACGACATTGCTTCTTGCCAAGCTGCGTTCAAATACCGTTTGACAGGCGGACGCATAGCGGTGTTTTTGCGCTAACTGCAGTACATCTTCCCGGTCGCGGGACATTCCCGTTACATAATAGAGCGTCGCTTCCCCCTTTGGTGGGATTGTTATCTCGCAGCGTAGTGACAGACACGGGTCAACCGCGGCGCCTTGCGTACAGCTAAGTGATTGCTGCAAAGCAGCAGGGTCATGCAAACTACGGCTACGCCCAATAAACCGCTCCCGTGATGTTTCAAACGTAATTTTACCCACTGAATCCGGCGCACATATCTGATGGAACAGCAGAAGCGGCAGTTCGTCCGCTTCCCGCGGACGTTTTTCCGCCAGCAGCATTTGGAACTCCTCCCGGTATTGTGTCCGAATAAATAATTTTCCGAACGCCATATGTGCTACATCTGCCTCTTGCCGCATCATACAGGGTTCCACATAGCTGGTTATTTCCAGCTGCCGTTTTTGCTCCGTCTCATTTTGAAATGTCAGTTTGCGCACCTCCAGCGGGTCTTCCGGCGATACCGTGACTTCATACGTACTGGAAATCCCATCTGCTTTTGCACGAAATACCGCCATATGCGAAGTGAAGGACGTTTCATATGTTTGTGCGCACCCCACCGGCAGCAAGGAAGGACTCCAAACCTTCCGCCCTTTTTCACGGCAGTAAAAAAATGTACCGTAGGGCGGCGCGCCGCCGAGAGCGCGGAACCGCGTCATCATGGTCTCGCCGCCTTTGATATATCCGCCGCCGCCGCTGTCCACTAAGGTGCTGAACATGCTGTTAGACAGCAGCTGCACTTCCGGCACGTCTTGCCGCAGGCTTGAAACGGTCCGCACGTATGGCGTATCATTAAATTTATCCTGCACTGCCACTTTCGCCGGTTCCGTTTGGTAATTTGGTTTCTTCATCTGCTCCGTCATCCTTTCTTGCTGTAAATAATCTGCCGATTGTATACGCGGATCGCGCAAAAACCGCTGCTGCATTACATGGTGCTGCAACACATCGTGCATTGCCAGCAGCCCCATACCAATATGGTGAATCATATAACTTTTCACCACGGTATAATCCTTGCCGCGCAGCTGCCGCCGCGGCGTCCAATCCACTGACTCGTAAAACCCATATCGACCGCTTGCGCCGAGCGTTTCCAGCCAATGCAAATTCGTCAGCGCTTCCCCCGGCGCTTCCATCAGCGCGAGCTGCGCCGCATAGGGCGCCACCACCGCATCTTTTCCCTGTCCGCTCTTGAATGCCAGCTCTGGGTTCCCAAATGCATAATATTGATAGTGCCAGCTTTCATCAAACGCCGCATACGCCGATTCCGACATACCCCACGGAATGTTCCGCTGCTGTGCATAGCGTTTTTGTGCGTCCAACACATACCGGTATGTGTGGCTGAATATGGTTCCCGGGACATTGCGCAGCAGCAGCCGCGGCATGTAATATTCAAACATGGTACCCGACCAGGAAGCGAGCCCCCTCTGTCTCTGCCGTTGCAGCGAAACACGGGAGAGCCGCTGCCAATGGTCCGCCGACACATCTCCTTTGGCGATAGCTACAAAGCTAGTCTGCCGCGCTTCAGACGCCAACTGGTCATAATAGGACGGTGTAAGTCGCCCTTGCTCCTCCTGATACCCAATGGTAAACAAGCCTTTTTTCTTGTCATACAACGGTGCAAAATCCATTTGATCCGCCAGCCTGACCGCCCAATCCGCTAGTTCTCGGCAGGCTTGATTCACACGGAGTTCTTCCGTTTTTTGTGCTTCCATAATGTCTTGAAGCTGCCGAATACAGGCATTCCGCCAGGGAGATTCTCCACTGTTTTGCAACACTTTCAGCGTTTGCTGCAAAAAATGCTCCCAGTTTTGTTCCGCCCCATTGACCTTGTCCGGCAAAACGCTGTCCTCCTGCAACAGCGCCAAGGTATCCAGCAATCCCTGCCGCAGTTTATCTTCTTCTACAAATGGTCGCTTCGCCGCTTCCAAAAGCCCCTGTGCCAAGCATAACAAATCGCCCGCCAAATTACCGCTGTCTACCGTGGAAATATAAAGCGGCGGCAGGACTTGCAGCGTTTTGGTATCATACCAGTTGTACAAATGTCCATTCCATTTTTTCAAACGGTCCACCGTGCCTGCAATCCGCTGCAGGTAAACCGTCATGTGTGATTTCGTGATAAATCCGAAATCCCATGCTGCCAGCGCACTGAGCATTGCCAGCCCGATGTTGGTGGGCGACGTCCGGTCCGCCGGTGCAACGGGCGGATTTTCTTGTACGTTATCCGGCGGAATATAATGCGTCACCGGACGACTATAGTCCTCAAAATACTGCCACATTTTTCGCGCCATTTGCCGCAGATAGGCTTGGTCTTCCGGCGCAAGTTCTGTTTTTTCCTGCTCGTTTATCCGGCTGATGTACCATGCCGCATAGGGCGCTGCTAGCCACAAAACCACCAGCAGCGCATCCCACCACCAGAATGCCGGGCGGAACGCGGCTGACAGAAGCACCCATAGGGCGGCATAACTTGAAAACAACATTGCACGCTGATAGGCAAACGGTGTATCTTTCCGCTGCCGTTCCGCTTCCGCCGACGTCGTCCATTCCAACAGATTTTTCTTGGTAAACCACAATCTGCACAACGTACGCAATACCGCGTTCAGTGTCACATACGCCTGATAGGGCAGAAATACCATTTGCCACAAGCAGGCGCG
>CBCTHD010000036.1:0-10803 GCA_965146615.1 uncultured Clostridia bacterium | reverse complement strand
AGTCAATAGATTTAAAGATAAAAAAAGAAATTCACAGAAAAAAATAAAAAAAGTCATGTATTCCGTTTGTTTGAGGAATATCATGACTTTACATAATCATTTGATTTTTTTTGATACGGATACTTTTTGTTTTAATATGGAATTTGGATTTCCGGATAGCAGCAATTTCCTGTCTGCTTTCCAAGTATGTCTTGAATCAAGAAGTCAGCATATTTACAATAGAAACAGCTTTCTATTATCGCAAGATCTGAGTGTCTTTTCGTGAAAGCATTACATACTTGAAATGCCCATATCATTTTATTTGATTGAGGCTTATCAAATTTTTCGCTATGAGGAAGTGGTGGTAACATTTGGTGATAGATCATCCTTTTTCTCCTTATATAAGATTTAATACATTTATAATCTCAACACTCTTTTTTGCTGCATAATGATAAGCAAGCATTGTACCGCTTTGAGGTTGATAATCCGTTAGCTGTTTACGGCTATATTGCCTTTTCGGAGGTTTATAAGTTTCATCATAGTAAACTACACAGAAATTACTGTTATCAATCATTTCGTAATTCCTTTCAATATAAGCAGCTTTTCCTGCGCCAATTATTTTTGAAGGATAGTAGGTAAATTCATAACTTTTCAAAAGATATTCTTTATAATCATCATCTATATAAGGAAATTCTGCTCTCACATAAATCCTTTTTATATGAGGATAAATTACTTTTAATTCTGTAACAATTTTATGACACAAATCATCAAAATCGCTTTTGCTACCAAAAAGAAAGGTATTAACATTTCTATTCACAATTAAGTGTTTAACCGTAGTATATATTAATTTTTTTAAGTTGTCTGTTTCTGTAATCTTCCTATGTCCAAAAAAGCAGCAACTATATAATTTGTTATTATTTTCCGTAAACATTTCACACTTTCTTTCTTTGTTCAAAGGAATAAATTTATTAAATAATCCCATAACACACATTATAAATACTTTAAGTATCCATAATTTATTTTATCACAAACTTTTCGGATGTACAATATGTATATATAGATTTTTTTAATTTGGAGAAATTTTATGAAACTTGATTATGTGGCCATAGGTAAAAGAATTCGGAATGAGCGTAAGAAAAAAGGGCTGTCTCAATTGCATCTTGCTGAATTATCTGATTTAAGCGTCAATAGTATTTCACATATAGAACGTGGTAATACTAAGTTCAGTTTGCCAAGTATTATAGCGATTGCAAATGCACTAAATGTAACAGTTGATTGCTTTTTAATGGATGTAGTTGATAATTCCCTGATTCAATTTAAACGAGATTTAGTTGGTGTTTTTGACGATTGTACCAAAGAGGAATACACATTACTAACCGATATATGCAAAACGGCTCTTGCAACATATAGAAAATTGCAGACCTCTTGATTTATATTATGCATACTTTAAGTATTTATACTTTATTCTATTACATACTTATCGGATGTATAATGATAATATATTATTTTTTTGATTTGGAGAAATTTTATGGAACTTGATTATGTAGCCATAGGCAAAAGGGTGAGAAATGAACGTGAGAAAAAAGGGATAACCCAAATGCGTCTTGCTGAGTTATCTAATTTAAGTGTCAATAGCATTTCGCATATAGAATGTGGAAATACTAAATTTAGCTTACCGAGTATTGTAGCAATTGCGAATGCCCTTAATGTAACAATAGACCATTTTTTGATGGATGTTGTAGATAATTCTTTAATTCAATTTAAACGGGAATTAGTGGAAGTATTTGACGGTTGTTCAAAAGAAGAGTTTATTTTATTATCCAATATATGTAAGACGACACTTGAAACATATAGAAATATACAAAAAAAATAGAGTGCTAATTCTTTTTTAGATTTAGCACTCTTGTTCTTTTCTCTTTCGTCTAATATCCATAATGCAATTTATCTTGGCTTTCCATAATTAAAGTACATTTTATTTCGTACTCATATTATATAATTTAAAAGATATAAACTTAATCAATGAATAACAAATATGCATTTGCATGTATTATTAATGCAAAAGTAAAACATATAAAGGTGTATCTTATTGAAAACACTACATGTTATGGCGTATTTTTAAAGGCTATATACGCAAAAGCGCGGAAACACTTAATTGTCATTCTGTAACATTGTCAAGATTCGTATCCGGAAATTAGTAAGTAATTTTTTTCAACATATACATATTATATATTGACGTACGCTTTTACGTATGTTATAATATAATTGAGGTGATTATATGTATAATATCAATGTAACAAACGCGCGGGCAAAACTATACGAATTGCTGAATATGGCTATCAATGACAGTGAAGTTATTAATATTGCCACCAAGAATGGAAACGCCGTTATCATTAGTGAATCGGACTATAATTCGCTTTTGGAAACGTTATATTTAAGTTCCGACCCCTCTTATAAGCGGTCTTTGATTGATGGCAAAAATACCCCATTGTCAGAATGTATTGATGAAAGCGACGTGATTTTATAATGTACCACATCAAGTACACTAAACAAGCTGTTAAAGATATTGAAAATATCAAACGTGCTGGTTTGTCCGATAAAGTACGTCACTTGGTTGCCGTTGTAGCGGAAAATCCATTCCAAAATCCACCACCGTATGAAAAGCTGATTGGTGATTTAGATGGTTTGTATTCTAGGCGCATCAACATTCAGCACAGATTCGTTTACGAAGTTTTCCCAGAGGAAAACACTATCAAGGTGATTCGTTTATGGAAACATTATGAATAACCAGTCCATTCCGCCGCTTGCTGCAACTGTTTCTTCCGTTCTGCAGGCAGGCGGATTGTTATTTGTGGTTCATCACTTTACCTCTTTTACGCCCTTAATCTATTTTTAAATAATTTACATTCATTCCACAAACCTCCACTCCCTCCTCCTCGGGACTATGTTAAAAAGTGTGTTATTCTTGAAAAATAAAATCCCCTGTATTGTATGATACAAGGGAAAATATTTGGTCGGGATGACAGGACACGCCCGGCAAAACGCCGTGCTGCCCCCTTGCGGCAGAGCCGCTGCGGGACTTTGCGCTAAAATCGTGCCCCCGGCACGATTTATTAACGCGCAAACCTTCTTAAGGTTCAAGTCCTATCAATCAAAAAAAAGAAAAGGAACTCCCTAACGGGAATCCCTTTCTTTTTTGGTCGGGATGACAGGACTTGAACCTGCGGCCTCATCGTCCCGAACGATGCGCGCTACCAAACTGCGCCACATCCCGATATATGCAATTTTCTTTTACAACTTCTTTATTATACTATACTTTTTTTTATTTGTAAAGAGGTAAATTAAATTTTTTTGAAATTTTCTTCTTTTTGTCCTTGCTACATTCCTGCGTCTATTCCGTTTTATAAAACGGTAACCGACGCCGCCGATGCTGCAAACAAAGTCCCGGCGTACGCTCGGTTACCATTCCTACTTCAAATCATCTGTTGAGATCAGTTCATAGACACCTGTTTCTTCTTATTATCCATTCAATTGTCCTTTGATAAAGCCTACCGCTTTTTTAACTGCTTCCTCACTGGACAATTCCAGCTTTTCACCCACGGCGCGTTCCACATATTCCACCACGCCGTCGGCAGAGTTCCTGCCTGCTGTGATACGTACCGGGAAGCCCATCAGCTCCGCGTCTTTAAATTTGACGCCGGCACGCTCTGCACGGTCGTCCAGCACCGCTTCTATCCCCTGTGCCAAAAGCTGTTCATACATCTGCTCTGCTAACTGCATCTGTGATTCGTCTTTATGATTCGCAGGTACAACTACCACGTGATAGGGTGCAATGCTCACTGGCCACACAATACCGTTTTCGTCGCTGTACTGTTCAATGACGGCTGCCAAGCAGCGGCTGACGCCGATTCCATAGCATCCCATCACAACAACATTAGATTTTCCGTTTTCGTCCAATACCGCCGCGTTCAGCGCTTTGGAATATTTCGTACCCAATTTGAAAATATGTCCCACTTCCACGCCCTGCGCCGTAGCAATCGGCTTGCCGCACTGTGGGCAGGCATCTCCCGTCACAATCGTGCGCAAATCCAGCACAGCAGTCGGCGTAAAATCGCGCGTCACTTGTACATTTTTATAATGGTAGTCTGTTTCATTCGCCCCGACAACAAAGTTTTGCATTTGTTCCACTTCGCTGTCCATCAGCAAATCGCAGGAAATCCCAATGGGTCCCGCAAACCCGACCGCCGCGTGCGTTACTTCCTGCACCACTGCCGCATCTGCCAAGGCAAGTTCCCCGCAGTTCAAATAGTTTTTCAGCTTGATTTCATTCACTTCACGGTCGCCGCGCACCATTACCGCAACCGGTTTTTCGTCTGCCGTATAGATAATGGTTTTCACAAACAATTCCGCGCCGCAGTTCATATATTGCTCTAGTTCTTCAATTGTTTTTACATTTGGCGTATGGATTTTTTCCAGCGGCAAATCTCCCTGTGGGCAGTCCACCTTGGTTGGAACGCAAGGCGCTTTTTCACTGTTTGCCGCATAACCGCAAGCGTCGCAAAACGCGATGGTATCCTCGCCTACTTCGCTCTTCACCATAAATTCCTGACTGCCGCTGCCGCCCATTGCGCCGGAATCTGCGTCCACCACAATGTAATCCAGCTTCATGGCGTCAAACGCCTGACAATAAGCGTCATACATATTTTGATAGCTTTTATCCAGTCCCGCCTCATCTTTGTCAAAGCTGTAGGCGTCTTTCATGATAAATTCCCGGCTGCGCATGACACCGAAGCGCGGACGGCGTTCATCACGGTATTTCGTTTGAATCTGGTAAATGGTCATCGGCAACGATTTATAAGATTTTACCTCATTTTTCACCAGTTCCGTGAATACTTCTTCATGCGTTGGTCCCAGGCAAAAGTCCCGCTCGCCGCGGTCTTTCAACCGAAACATATCCGGACCAAACACATCCCAACGTCCCGACGCCTGATAAGTCTCCGCAGGCAGCAGCGCCGGCATTAAAACCTCCAGCGCGCCGTGCGAATCCATTGCACTGCGAATGATTTGTTCTACTTTACGCAAAGACCGTAGTCCCAGCGGCAGCCACGAGTAAATCCCCGCTGCGTTTTTACGCATTAAGCCCGCCCGCAGCATAAGCTGATGGCTTTTAATTTCCGCTTCCGCCGGCACCTCCCGCAAGGTGGCGACCAACATCTTTGACATTCTCATATCCTGTTCTACATCCTTTCTTTCCGTTCTATTAAAACCACTGCCCAAGCGCTGATTCCTTCTTCCCGCCCCTCAAATCCCAGCCGCTCCGTCGTCGTCGCCTTGACGGATACATCACCGGGATCCATACCTGCTGCATTTGCAATATTTTCCCGCATTTGCGGCAAATAGGACATGAGTTTAGGGCGCTGAGCCGCGATAATACTATCTATATTCACCACAGCATAGCCCTCTTTGTCCAATAGCGCCGCTGTGTGCTGTAACAACTTCACAGAGGAAATTCCTTTGTAGGCTTCGTCGGTATCGGGAAAATGCTGCCCAATATCCCCGAGCGCCGCCGCGCCCAACATAGCGTCCATAATAGCATGCAGCAGCACATCCGCATCGGAATGCCCGTCCAGCCCTTTTTCATGCGGGACGTCCACACCTCCCAATATCAGTTTTCTTCCCTCTGCAAAGCGGTGTACATCATAACCATTTCCAATCCGCATGGTATTCCTCCCAATTAGTCTTGTCTTGCTCCAAAATAACGGCGGCAAATCTGCTCCGCCTGCGTCAGGTCATCGGGGTGAGTCAATTTGATATTATAATAATCCCCTTCCACCATGGTAACCGTTTCGCCGCGCTCCACTGCCAGGGAACACAAATCTGTCAACCCCTCATGCGCATATGGCAGCAGCCGCTTTAACGTGCCATACAAAAAAGTCTGCGGCGTCTGCACATGGTACAGCGTCCGCCGCGGCGGTACCCTCTCCAGCGTCTTTCCGTCCTGCGACACCGCTATAGTGTCCACACAGGGGACAAATACGCCGCCTACGCCCGTCTGCCGCGCTGCCTGCACGGTTTGTTCCACGACCCGTCTGCTGACAAAAGGCCGTACACCGTCATGGGTGATGACCACGTCATCATCCACGCCATGCAGCGCAGAAATTAAAATTTGAACAGTCTCCATGCGTGACGCGCCGCCCGCCAGCACACATACATTGTCCTGTGGCAGCATACGCTTTGTTTCTTCCACAAAATCAGGGTGTGTGCCGACCAAAATTTGATCGCTCATTTCCACAAACCGGCGGACGGTGTGCACCAGGACAGGTTCCCCCAACAGCGGCAAAAACTGTTTGGGTACAGCATGTCCCATGCGTGTTCCACTGCCGCCTGCAACAATACATGTAATAACCATTTTCTACCTCAGTCTGCCAATCTATGCAGCGCCTGCTCCATTTCTTCTTTGGAACAGCTTTTTGCCAAAATTAGTTCACTGATGAGAATGTGTTTTGCGCTGGACAGCATTTTTCTCTCGGAAGAGGAAAGTCCCTTTAGCTTGTCGCGGCACATCAGCGTTTTCACTACCTGCGCTACCTCATAAATATCGCCGCTTTTGATGCGTTCCACATTTTCCCGGTAGCGTTTGTTCCAATTTTCACTGATATTTTCCTGATAATCTGAAAAATATTCCAGAACCTTATCCGCTTCTTCCCTACTGATGATATAACGCGTCAGTCTTGCGCCATGCGGCTTGGTCGGCAGCATGACCGTCATGTCGTCATACGACATTTTAATCACGTAATACCGCTGCACCTCTCCCATGACCTCTTTATCTTCAATCGCTTCAACAATTCCAGCGCCATGCATGGGATATGAAATTTTGTCCCCGATGCTATACATTTGCTTTCCACTTCCTCCCAAATTTCGCGATTTTCAGCTTTTGGTCCAAGACTTTCCATAGTTTATATTATACACCATTTTTATGCAAATGTCAAAGTAAAAAAATCTGGTATCTCCATTGTTACAACTTCACAACATAGAAAAGACCGGACAGAATTTCTGCCCGGCCGACCATATTATTCCATTTATCATTTGTAAAAAAGAAAACCCCGCTCTGCCGTTGCACATAATCACTCTCAAACCTGTACTTGCCAGGTGGGTACCACCTCCGGAGGTTCATAAGTCCCCTGGCGTCGGGCACGCGCCCGGCGGGGGCATTTACTACAAACCGGAAAGCCGGTTCCCTTGAGAATTCAATGGTTTAAGTAATTTCTGTGTTCGCACATCGCAGGGATTTTTCCCGCTTATCAAGAGCGGACCGCCGCTCCATCTTGTTATTTTAGATTATATCATATTATGTCACTTTTTGCAATGGTTTATGCGAATTTGTCATGAAATTTTAATCTTCAAAATCGAAAATATCACTATTTTTCTCTTTAAAAATCGCATACACTTCTTCCGCAATCATCGGGTCATTGATTTGCAGCAGCGATTCCTCTCCATCTTCTGTTTCTTCCAGTTCCATAATAAGTACGCCATTGTCGTCCGTTGGCAATAAAATAACATACGTTGCGTCCCCGTACTCGACACTATCGAGAAATTCAAATTCCACTTCGTTGCCTTCTTCGTCAGTCAGCACTACGAAATTATCCATTTCTTCCTCGCCATGGTCGTGCCCGCAGGAACAATCGTGTCCATGCACATGATCTTCTGCCATGCCAATACGCCTCCTTTCTGTTTCCTCCATTATAACAGTATTCTGTTTCTTTTACAAGAGAATATGTATAAATTTTTGAAACATTTTTTGATAGTTCTCATATACTGGTAGTAATCATAGAATGGAAGCAGGTGGAAAATCATGAAACGAGTCGATATTGGCGCGCTGCGCGGTCTTGCCAACATGCCAAACGGTGAAATGGAACGCAAACTCTCTGAAATGCTGCAACAATCCGGAAACAGCGCGCTGGCGGGCAAAATCAATGCCTCCGCTATCAGCCAGCTCAAACGGCAGTTATCCTCCATGGATCAATCGCAGCTGGATGCGCTGGTATCCCAAATGCAGAGTATGGACAGTGAAACGCTGCAAAAACTCCGCAATATGTTGAACAAATAAACCGCTTCGCGCTACTTATGCAGAACAGGAGGAATTACGCTCATGGCAAACCAAGATTTATCCAATGCGATTGAAATGTTAAAAAATATGTTGGGTTCCGATGCAAGCGGCAAAGTGGACGAAATCGTGGAAACGCTGGGACTGGGCGGCGCTGCAAACAAAAACAACGCGCCGCAGCAGCCGGCGTTTTCCGCAGAACCGGTCCAGGAGGTCTCCGCACCGCCGGCGTCCGCGCCGTCCGTACCTGCCCCCACCTCCGGCGGAGCGGGCGGGTCCATGGACCTCTCCGGGCTGCTGTCAAATCTCGGCGGCATGACCAATCTTAAAAATAATCCACATATGAATTTGCTGCTGGCGCTCAAGCCATATATGAACCCGGTGCGCGCATCTAAAATTGACGGCGCAATGAAAATTATACAGCTTGCTCAAATCTCCCGGGGTCTGGGACTGTTTGGCAAATAAGAAAAAGGGCTAGCTGGAAAGGGGACGACATTTTTATGGAAAAGGAATACTACAAACAATATCAGGCCGTGGACGAAGCCCCAAAACAGGATTCTCATACGGCCTCCCACCCCGAGCCGGCGCATACCGCCGGACTGGGCGGACTGGGAAATCCGTTTGGTGCGCTGGGCAGCGGGCTGGGAAACACTTTGCGCAGTTTTGCGCTGGACGACATTATTTTGCTGGCGCTCATTCTCTTTTTACTGAACAGCGATACGGATGACAATCTGCCAATTATTTTGCTGATTATTCTCTTTATGGTAGGATTCCAAAAAGGAGAAGAAGACGGAGAATAATGCTTGTCAAAATGCCAAATATCGTATATAATACATAGTAGATACATTCATAGTCCTTTCCGTATGGACGACACGGAGATTGCATAAGATAAAGGAGGTACTGCATATATGTTAGACCAAATGAAAAACACACCATTCGATGTACTGGGCTTCGGCGAAGTTATGCTCCGTCTCTCCCCGGTAGGCAAAGAACGCATTTCCCAAAGCGAAACTTTTGACAAACGTGCTGGCGGCGCGGAACTGAACGTTGTCAGCGGCATTTCCCAGCTGGGCTGCCGCACGGGTATCATCACGAGATTGCCGGACAATGAAATTGGCAAATTTATTAAAAATAAAATACGCTACAGCGGCATTAGCGACGATTTCATTACGTATGACCAGAGCGCCGAAAAACGCCTTGGTATTTACTACAATGAAAGCGGCGCTTATCCGCGTGTCCCGACTGTGGTTTATGACCGCGCCAACTCTTCTTTTATCAATTGCCGCGTGGAGGACGTCAGCGAGGAAGCCTATGCCAGTACAAAGGTATTCCACCTCAGCGGGATCACCCTTGCCTTGAATCCGTCCATTCGCGAGACGGCGCTGGAAATTATTAAACGATTTAAAGAACAGGGCGCGTTCATTTCCTTTGACGTCAACTACCGCGCCAGCCTGTGGGACGAGGATACCGCCCGCGCATGTCTGATGCAGGTTATGCAGGACGTGGATATTTTGTTTGTGTCGGAAGAAACGCTGCGGCGCATGTTCCGGCAAAAGGGCGATATTCATGAAATTCAGCGGAAATTCGCGCGCCAGTTTAACGACGTCAAAGTCATTGCCAGCACGCGGCGCGTGGCAAAAACGCCTACCCGCCATACCTGGCATTCCATTGCCTATTCTGTGGAAGAGGACAGCTTTTTTGAGGAAGCGCCGTATGAAGATATTGAAGTCGTGGACCGCATCGGCAGCGGCGACGCTTATGTGGCGGGCGCGCTGTATGGGCTGATTCAGTATCGAACGATTGAGGACGCGGTGCGCTACGGCAACGCAATGTCGGCACTGAAAAATACCATTCCGGGCGACATGACTGCCTGTGACGCCGGGGATATTCGCCGCGTCATAGACGCGCATACCAAAGGGCAGGAGAGCGAAATGGTGAGATGACATGGGCTACGTGCCCCCTCAGCGTCCCATTCTTTTTGTAAAATCACATGACTTTTAACAGGGCGGGAATCCGCCCTTTTTTATGATAGAGAGGTTTTATTATGGTTTCATGGATTCTGGCAGTTTGCGGGGTTGCTGCCGCAGGCGCGGGATATGGTGTTTTGGAAGCAAAAAGCCTGCGCGTGCGGGAAATTACCATTAGCGGTGCGCCCGTCTCCCTGCACAGCAAGACCGCCGTTGCGTTTTCCGATGTCCATTTCGGGCGGTTTGTCACGACGGCGCAGCTGCGCCGCTGCGTGAATAAAATCAATGCATTGCGCCCCGATTACCTTTGGTTTTTGGGAGATTTTTCCGACAAACACCGCAAGCAGTATGACGCAAAAACCAGGGCGGCTGTAGCAGAACTGCTGCGGGGTTGCGCACCGAAAGCGGTAAAATTGGCGGTGCTGGGCAACAACGATTTGCATATGCCCGCCGCACGGGATTTTAGCGCGGACATGCTGGCGGCAGGTGGCTTTCGCGTGCTGCAAAACGAATCCGTCCGCTTGACGGAGGACGCGTCTGTCATCGGGCTGGAAGAATGGAAATATGGGACGCCCGACCCGGCGAAAGCGTTGTCGGACGCCGCGCCTTATGTCATTTGTCTCATGCATCACCCGGACTATGCTGACGTGACGGCGCAATATTCTATACCGGTACAGTTTTCGGGGCATTCCCATGGCGGGCAGGTGAAGCTGCCGGTTTTATATCATTACATGCTGCCGCGCGGCGGACGGAAAT
>CBCTHD010000035.1:0-10806 GCA_965146615.1 uncultured Clostridia bacterium | reverse complement strand
ACGCGCTTCCCGCAGGAAGTGGTTCGGAGCAGTCTCCCTGCGACGAACTACCTTTTTTATTTTTATGCGGGGTTTATGCGAACTTGCGTCCCGTTCCAGGGGGAGCTCACGAGGGGGACGTGAGACTGCTTTGCAGTCTCTGGAGTCCCCTTCGTGACAGCTTGTTGACATATGTCAACAAGCTGAATATATCCTTTGCTATGCGGCAAAGGATATATTGGTAAAGCCAGAATTAATCTTCGATATAATTGACGCGCGGCGCATAATGCGTATGGAGCAATTCGTGTGATTTATGCCCGCAGGGTTCGCCCAAAAAGTCCTCATAAATTTTGGCAATCGCCGGATTTTTATGAGACTTGCGCACCGGCAAATTGAGGTCTTCCGTGTACAGCGCTTTGGCACGCAGCTTTTTCACGTCCACTTCCGCGCGCGTGAAGCTGTCTACAATCGGCTGACCGCCGCCTGTGACACAGCCGCCGGGGCATGGCATGATTTCGATAAAATTGTAATCTGCTTTACCCTCTTTTACATCATTGAGCAGCTTTCTGGCATTGCCAAGGCCATGTGCAACCGCTACGTTCACAGGAGTTCCGCCAATGTCCACGGTAGCCGTTTTAATACCGTCTGTTCCGCGAACCGCGTCAAATTCGATTTTATCCAAATCCTTGTGTTCCACCAATTCCTTTACTGTCCGCAGTGCAGCTTCCATCACGCCGCCTGTTGCGCCGAAAATCACGCCGGCGCCGCTGCCTATGCCAAAGGGAACATCAAATTCGCCGTCTTCCAGTTTCGTAAATTGAATGCCCGCCTGTTTAATCATTTTTGCCAGCTCGCGGGTTGTGATAACGCTGTCCACGTCCTCTAAACCGTTCACAGCCATCTCATCGCGTTTGGATTCAAACTTTTTGCTGCTGCACGGCATGACGGACACCACATAAATATCTTTGGGATCAATACCCATCTGCTCCGCATAATAGGTTTTCAATACAGCGCCGAACATTTGATGCGGCGATTTGCAGCTGGACAGGTTTGGGATAAATTCCGGGAAGAAATGCTCACAGAATTTTACCCAACCGGGGGAACAAGAGGTAATCATGGGAAGTTTTCCGCCATTCTGAATACGGTTAAGCAACTCCGTACCCTCTTCCATAATAGTAAGGTCTGCACCAAAGTCGGTGTCAAATACCTTGTCAAAACCCAGCTTGCGCAGAGCACTGACCATTTTGCCTGTGACCGGCGTTCCCATCTCCAGCCCAAATTCTTCGCCTAAACCGGCGCGGACAGCCGGAGCAGTCTGAACGACAACATGTTTGGTTTCGTCCGCCAATGCATCCCACACATCATTGATTTCTTCTTTTTCGTGCAATGCGCCAACAGGACAGGCAACGATACACTGACCGCAATTCACGCAGGGCACGTCCGCCAGGCTCATGTCAAACGCGGAACCAATGCGGGTGTTAATACCACGGTAAGCGGAATCAATGACAGAAACTGTCTGCACATTTTTACAAACGCTCACACAGCGACGGCACAAAATACATTTATTGTTATCCCTTACAATAGAGGGGGAGAGGTCGTCAATTTCGTGGGGCACATTTTCGCCTTCGAAACGGATATTATCAATACCCAGTTCCTCCGATAAAGTCTGAAGTTCGCAGTTGCGGTTGCGAGGACAGGTCAAACATTTGCGTTCGTGGCTGGACAAAATCAATTCCACCGTTGCACGACGCGCTTCGCGCACCTTGGGGGAATTGGTGTACACCACCAGGCCCTCGGTTGCCGGATAAACGCAGGAAGCCTGCAATGCGCGCGCACCTTTGATTTCCACGATACAGACACGGCACGAACCAATTTCATTAATATCTTTCAAGTAACACAGCGTCGGAATTTTAATACCCGCTTGTTTGGCAGCTTCCAGTACGGTCGTGCCTTCTGGTACGCTAACCGGAATATCGTCAATCATTAAATTTATCATCTTCATCATCCTCCTCATTAAACGGTCATGATCGCGCCAAACTTACAGCTATCCTTACAAGCGCCGCATTTGATACATTTGTTTTTGTCAATGACAAACGGCTTGCCGCGTTCGCCGTCAATGGCGTGAACAGGACATTTTCTGGAGCACAAGCTGCAGCCTTTACATTTGGCGGGCATGATTTCATAGGCAAGCAGCGCCTTACAGACGCCGGCAGGACATTTTTTATCCTGAACATGTGCGATATATTCATCTTTAAAGTAGCGTAGTGTGCTTAAAATGGGGTTGGGCGCTGTCTGCCCCAGTCCGCACAGAGCGGAGGACTTGACGGTATAACACAGCGCTTCCAAATTATCCAGGTCTTCCATAGTCCCTTTGCCCTTGGTGATTTTGTCCAAAATTTCATACATGCGTTTGGTTCCAATACGGCAGGGGGCGCATTTACCACAGGATTCATCTACGGTAAATTCCAGGAAGAACTTTGCAATGTCCACCATACAGCTATCCTCGTCCATGACAATGAGCCCGCCGGAGCCCATCATGGAACCGATGCTGATGAGGGAATCATAATCCATAGGCGTGTCAATCAGGGAAGCGGGGATGCAGCCGCCGGAAGGTCCGCCCGTCTGTGCCGCTTTGAACTTTTTGCCGTTTGGTACGCCGCCGCCGATTTCTTCTACGACTTCGCGCAGCGTCGTTCCCATGGGAATTTCCACCAGACCGGTATTTTTAATTTTTCCGCCCAGTGCAAATACCTTGGTACCTTTGCTCTTTTCCGTTCCAATGGAGGAGAACCAGTCCGCACCCTTCAGAATAATCTGCGGTACATTGGCATAGGTTTCTACGTTGTTGAGAATGGTCGGACTTTCAAACAAGCCTTTGACAGCCGGGAACGGCGGACGCGGACGCGGTTCGCCGCGATGCCCTTCAATGGAGTTCATCAGCGCGGTTTCCTCACCACAGACAAACGCACCAGCGCCAAGACGGATTTCCAGGTCAAAGCTGAAATCGGTATCAAAAATATGGTCGCCCAACAGTCCATATTCTTTTGCCTGCTCGATTGCAATAGACAAACGGTGAACTGCAATGGGGTATTCTGCACGTATGTAAACAAATCCTTTGTCTGCACCGATAGCATAGGCAGCGATTGCCATGGCTTCAATGACCGCGTGCGGATCGCCTTCCAGAATGGAACGGTCCATAAATGCGCCCGGATCGCCCTCGTCCGCATTACAAGCAACATATTTTTGTCCTTCCGGCTGGTCAGCAGCAAATTGCCATTTCATACCAGTGGGGAATCCGCCGCCGCCGCGTCCGCGCAATCCACTGGCTTTGATGGTGTCAATCACTTGCTGTGGCGAATATTCCGTCAATACCTTACCCAGTGCTTGATAGCCGTCCACACCGATATATTCTTCAATGTTTTCAGGATTAATAATACCACAGTTACGCAGTGCAACGCGCATTTGCTTTTTGTAGAAGTTCACTTCGTTCAGGGATTTGATATCGTCTTCCTCCGCGTGAACCGTTTCTTCATACAGCAGACGCTGCACGATACGACCTTTGAGCAGATGCTCCTCCACGATCTCCGCTACGTCCTCCGGTTTGACCATGCTGTAGAATGCACCTTCGGGGTAAACAATAACAATCGGTCCCAACGCGCAAAGCCCAAAGCAACCGGTCTGAACGACTTTGACTTCTTTTTGTAATTCTTTTGCTTCCAATTGCTTTTCAAACTCTTTTAAAATCTTTTCGGAGCCGGATGACGTACAGCCGGTTCCGCCGCATACCAATACGTGTGCCCTGTATAAATTCATTGTACTCATCTCCTCTTATTCGTTTGCCGCGCCAATGGTAAATTCCGCAACGGGGCGTTTGTTAATGATGTGCTCCGCAACGACGCGTGACACTTTTTCAGGATTCATGTGAATATAGGTCACTTTTTCCTCTCCGGGTAAAAATACCTCCACAATAGGTTCCAGGCGGCACATGCCGATGCAGCCGGTCTGTGTAACGGTGACATCGGAGAGTCCGCGTTTTGAGATTTCTTCCATAAATGCATTCATCACAGGGCGTGCACCCGCCGCAATGCCGCAGGTCGCCATACCAATGACAACGCGGATACCGTCTTCACGGTCTTTGCGCAGGCTTACCTGTTGGGACACCCTGTTTTTGATTTCCTGTAATTCAGCCAAACTTTTCATAATATCCTCCTTGTATGTATGTGATTTCAATTTGTTACAAGTGTTTCGAGTCCCTCACGGATATAGTCTTGTATCCAGGCCATGACCTCGGGTTCGCTCAGCGGAACGTCTCCCAAAGCCGTCCGTATCTCGCGGGTATCGAACGTAAAAGACGCCCCGTCTACCGTATGAGTATAGACAAAATCAAGCTGGGGACTGCCGGACACCAGAACGCCCATTGTGCCCGGCATATCGCCGACCGGAGCGCGGTCAATATGCGACAGCCCAAACCAGGCGGTCAGCGTTGTACCTACGCCGGGCTGCGACTGGATATCCAAGCCGCCGCCGCACTGTACAGCCGCGGCTTCCAAAAGCGGAATACCCATACCGACTTTCCGCGTCGTGCGCGTTGTTGTGAAAGGATCACGCACGCGCTGTAATAAATCTTTGTCCATGCCGCAGCCATTGTCTGCCACGGTGATGCGCAATGTATCTGCAACAGTGTCCTCCTCAATGGTAATTTGGATGAGGGTGGCACCTGCTTTCACAGAATTTTGCGCAATATCTAATATATGTAAGGATAGTTCTTTCATAAAATGCTCTCCTTGTGATGCGGGAACAGCGACTCCAAGCCGTCCGCCAATACACTGCCCTCCTGTGCAATATCCTCCAGATAATGTGCGTCGGAGCTTTGCAGAATGCGGTACTGCGCCAAATCGGGCCGGCTGTCCAGGTAGGCGGAAAGGTCCGTCACGCGCCGCGACACTTCAATCCAACGAATATCCAAATCGTCCGGGATGAAGCCTAGATTGGTCAGCACGCTGTAGGAATGACGGTCTACATGCGCCGGTATAAATACGCCGTTCGCTTCCGTTACCAGACGGAACAACTCCTCCATGGAAAGCTGACAAGCATTGAGAAGCAATTTTTCTTCGTAGCCTGTAATTTCGTCAGCGGCATTCATCAATGTCTGCTGCCCGAATATATCCGGCTGGTTGGGAATGTCCGGCAACGCTTCATAAACCTGCTTTGCCACAAATTCTGCCGCTTCCAGGGTGGGATAAAGCGTTAAAATATGAACTTCTTCCGCTGTCGCCACCTCCATGGCGGGCACGACCGTGACGCCAACCTGCCGGCCCACCTCCATGGCTGCCGCGCTATTGCCGATAGTGTTGTGGTCGGATATGGCAATGGCGTCCAAACCGTTCAGCATTGCCATGTTGACTATGTTGTTGGGGGTCATATCCATATCGCCGCAAGGGGAAAGCGCGGAATGAAGATGGAAATCATAGCGTATCATATGCCAGCCGCCTCATGCACCTTCACGCCGAGTTCGTAATTGGTCAGCGGTGAGCGCAGTATCACGACGTCCTGCATGTTTGCTTTTTGCAGCACGCTTTCCTCAATCGGAACGTTTTCCGAAACCAAAATACATGCCGCGTCGGACAGGGAAGCGACTGCAACGATGTTGACGTTGCTCATGACGGTAATCCAAACATCCTGCGGTTTGGCACGTCCCATCACCCAACTCAGCAAATCGCCGATATAACAGCCCTTAATTTCCCGGTCGTCATATCCGGGTTCTGTTAGCAATTCCAACTGTAGTGAAGCGATTAATTCGGAGATTTTCATTTGTCCTCCTCCTTTTGGTTGCTCAGTCCATAGGGACGCGCTTCTAGGTCAAATAATTCCTTGGCAAGCTCCCGTACCCGTTCGCGCATTTTGAAAACACAGTCGTTTTAGTTTCCGAAACCGCGGGCAAAAACCACTGCAAGCGCATTTCAGGAGGGGGCACCGCAGGAGCCGCAATCCAATTTTGGCATGTTTTCATAAAGCGCATCCATTTGCTCCATCTTTTGCATCGCCACCGCGAAATTTTCATCCAGTTTCATGATGGGCTCATATTCAATTTGTTTGCGGAACATAACGTCCTCTGGTGTGAGAGATGCTGCTAATTTGCGCACGGGAAGTTCGTCTGTGATATGCTTTAGGCGCGTTGCCGTTACAAAAGAATTTGTAATGTTCAGAACGCCGCCGACACAGCCGCCGAGACAGGCGGACAGTTCCACAAAATCTACGTCGTCCAGTTTTTCATCTTCAATTTGTTCCAGAATATTTATCACATTGTCAATGCCGTCTACTGCTATGTACTGCATGGTTTCCGTGCCTTCGCATTCTCCGCCGCTGCGCGCCCAGGATACGCCCTCCATACCCGCCCAGGACAGTTCCTTGGGCTCCGTAATGGTCTTTAAAATAGGCAGCAGTTTTGCACAGACGTCCTTGGCGGAAATTGCACCGCTGACATAAGAATGATCTAAAGCGAGAGGCGCTTTGATGCTCGTCACTTTAGCGGGGCAAGGCGTGATAAAGAATACGCCGATTTTTTCGTCCGGCAGCGCTGTTTTTTCCTTTGCCTCCCGCCGCGCCATCATGGCGGCAACCTCCATCGGGGAGAGCAGGTTTAAAATATGACTGATTAGATTTGGAAAACGAACCTTAATCAGCCGCACAACAGCGGGACAGGCAGAGCTGATTACCGGACTTTGCAGAGTACCTTCCTGCATCAACTGGCGGGTAATTGCGCTCACCGCCTCCGCGCCGCGCGCCACTTCAAATACGTCGTCGAAGCCGATTTCCTCCAGTCCCGTCAAAATGACGTTGGCGTCGAATGTATTTTTAAATTGTCAATAAAGGGAAGGCGCAGGAAGCGCGATATTGTATTCATAATCGTTCAGCAGAGTAAAGGCATCTGTCACAGCCAGTTTTGCGTGATAGGGACAGACACGGATGCATTCACCGCAGTCAATGCAGCGTTCCTTGATAATTTTTGCTTTTCCGCCGCGCACACGGATCGCCTCCGTGGGACAGCGCTTGATGCAGTTGGTGCAGCCTTGGCATTTATCTTTGTCCAGTGTTACAGAGTGAAAATAACTCATGGTCTCACCTCATAGATTGATCGAAAGCACAATGGTTGTGCCTTTTCCGACCTCCGTTTCGATAGACATGTCATCTGCATACTTTTTCATATTTGGCAATCCCATACCCGCGCCGAATCCCAGTTCGCGGATTTTATCGCTTGCCGTAGAATAGCCCTCCTGCATGGCAAGTCCGACGTCCGCAATACCGGGACCGTGATCGCGGAAGGTAATGGTGATTTTATCGCCTTCGATTGCCGCGTCACATTCGCCGCCGCCGCCATGAATCACGGTATTGATTTCCGCTTCATACATGGCAATAGCCACTTTGCGAACGACGTCCGCTGGCGTTCCCAGTTTTTTCAAAACGGTCTTAAAATCGCTGGAAGCCTCGCCGGCAATGGAAAAATCTTTGCCGTCAATCTTATAATATTTGTGCATGGCTCCGCCCCCTTAACCCTTTCTGGTACAGCCTGCCGCAGGCCGGGTACATGGGAAGGTCCGTTGCCATAAGAATTACGCCCTTTTGTTTTGCCAAAGCGGTTACGTCCGCCGCCGGGGATTTGCCGCGGACAAAACAAATGGCGATAATATCCATCATTTCCGCCGTGCGGATTACTTGAGAGTTAATAAGTCCGGTCAAAAGCAGCGATTGGTCTTTGACATAAGCAAGAACGTCGCTCATCAAATCACTTCCGCAAGCAGTGTTAATTTCAATGTTTTCCAGCGTCCCGTCGTCCTCTCCGGTCAATACCTGTGCGTTTAATATGGTTTTGATTTCAGACAGCAACATTGGCCACCACTCCTCCTTACCCTCAATCAGGCGGTATATTTACTCAAAATGGAATCAATTTCATCCACTGTTAGTTTTCCGTAAACATCGTCATTGATGGTCATAACAGGCGCAAGCCCACAGGCGCCGATGCAGCGGGTTGCGTCCAAGGAAAATCTGCCGTCGTCCGTACATTCACCCACTTCTATGTTCAGACGCTGTTTGATTTTGTCAATAATATCTCCAGAGCCCTTCACATAGCAAGCGGTGCCAAGACAGACACCAATTTTGTATTCTCCCTTGGGTTTCAGGGAAAACTGAGCGTAAAACGTGACGACACCGTAAACCTCCGTTAAAGAAATACCGAGTCCGTCTGCAATCCGTTTTTGCACTTCAATCGGCAAATAGCCATACACGTCCTGCGCTTCGTGCAAAATAGGAATCAATGCCCCGCGCGTATCCTTATGCGTGGCTATGATGTCTTGCAACTTTGCCGCTTGTTCTTCCGTTTCGTGAAATGGAATCGTTGTTTTTGGTTCCATGTGGAATTCTCCCTTCTCATTATGTACATACAACAAACAATGACCGCTTACGGCGGTCGATGTTTCTTGCAATGCTGTTTTCTGCCATGCGGCAGGTGTGGGTGGAACTTTATCTTTTTTTTCACAAACCCATCCTATTCATTATAGCAATAATCTAAAAAAAAATCTAGTGGGTTTTCAGAAAAACTATCACCGAGGTGTAGAAAAAACGACAAAAAAATTAGGGGAAATGCACAAAAACAAAAAGTAGACGCTTTATATTCTTTAGCAGGATAGCGTATTATGGAAAAAGTGGAGGGACGTGCCAAAATGTATGATGAAAAGGGAAGGGAAGGAATAGAACTGCGTCTACTGGAAATACTAAGAAAAAAGTTTTGTGGAGGCGGCGCATATGTTGTTTGACACCATTCGAGAGGGAATGGACTATAAAAGACTAGCGGGAGGAAAATGGTTGGAGGGGAAAGAATACCAGGAAATTTTTTCTCCTACAGACGGAAGTTTGTGCGGCAGGATACCGCTGATGGGCGAAATGGATATTCATGCGGCTGTTGAAGCATGTGCCACAGCACAAAAACAGTGGCGAAATGTACCACTGGCGGAACGGGGAAATGTCCTGCTGCGTTGTGCGGACCTGCTGGAAGAGTATCAAGAGGAATTGACGGATATGTTGGTGCGGGAAATTGCCAAAGAGGTTGCCAGCATCCGTGCCGAAGTGATGCGGACAGCTGATTTGATACGTGCGACCGTGCATTTTGCCAAAACTATGACAGGGGAAGCACTGCAGGGTGGTGCGATGGGAGGCGATACGGCCGGTAAGACGGCAATTGTGTCACGGGTGCCGCTGGGGGTTATTTTGGCAGTGTCGCCCTTTAATTATCCGATTAATCTCGCTATGAGCAAAATTGCCCCTGCTCTTGTGATGGGAAACGCAGTGGCGTTCAAACCGCCTACGCAGGGATCGGTTGTTTCTCTGTGTATGGCAAAATGCCTACAGGCCGCAGGGCTGCCGGACGGACTGCTCTGTACCATCACCGGGTCCGGACGGTTGGTAGGACAATATTTGATGAAGGAACCGTCTATTCGCATGATTAATTTTACAGGCAGTACACAAGTAGGACAAATCATTGCACAGGAGGCGGGCATGATTCCTCTTGTCATGGAACTGGGCGGCAAGGATGCAGCGGTGATTTTAGCGGATGCAGACCTGGACCATGCGGTCGGTCAGATTATCAGCGGCGCATTTGGCTATTCCGGACAACGTTGCACAGCAATTAAACGTGTGCTGGTGCTGGAGGAAATTGCAGACACTTTTGTCTGTAAATTAAAGAAAGAAATGAAAAAAATCACTGTGGGGAGTCCTTATGATGGCTGCATGGTAACACCTTTAATTCACGAAGAAGCGGCAGATTTTGTAATGGAATTGGTGGAGGATGCCAAAAGTCGTGGAGCGGATATTTTTGAGACAGGACAAAGAAAAGGCAATTTGCTCTATCCTATTTGTGCCGACCATGTGACGGAGGAAATGCGCCTGGCGTGGGAGGAACCGTTCGGACCTGTGTTGCCTGTGCTACGCGTCAAGACGGCAGAGGAAGCGGTCCGCATTGCCAACAAAAGCGAATACGGTCTGCAAGCGTCTGTGTTTGGCAACAATATCAAGGAGGTATTCGCTGTGGTAGACCGGTTAGAAGCGGGAACGGTCAACATCAACGGAAAAAGCGAACGGTCGCCCGACCATTTCCCATTTTTAGGCACCAAACTTTCCGGCATTGGTGTACAGGGAATTCGCTATGCACTGGAAGCCAGCTCGACGGTCAAATCGGTGGTGCTGAATCGAATATAGCTATCATGTCACGGGGATTATCATTTTTTTGAAAAATGTGGAACAAAGAAACGTTCTTCACCGTCTAAGAAGTGTAATCCCCTCATTTGACCGGCGTGAAATGCCGGTATGCCTCATTATTTTACATAGAAGCTGCTTCTTAATCTGTGGATAGTTAAGGAGCAGCTTTTTTCTATAGTGAAAAAAGCATAAAACCGGTAGAAATTTCTTGTCGTTTTTTTGCTTGTTGGACCTTGCAATCACGATAGCAGTATGATATAATATGAAACGCATACAAATGTTTGGGTTATGAAATTTGAACCTCAAAAGTGAGGTTGGAAATGGAGGTACGACGGTATGGATCAGTTTGAGTTGGTGTCGGACTATCGGCCGACAGGGGATCAGCCGCAGGCGATTCAGGCCTTGTCAGATGGGATTTTAAATCATGCCAAGGCAGAAGTGCTGCTAGGTGTGACGGGTTCCGGTAAAACGTTTACCATCGCCAATGTCATTGAAAAAGTGAACAAGCCAACGTTGGTGCTGGCGCATAACAAAACGCTAGCAGCACAGCTATACGGCGAGTTTAAAGAATTTTTTCCA
>CBCTHD010000034.1:0-10817 GCA_965146615.1 uncultured Clostridia bacterium | reverse complement strand
ACGCGCAGCTCTGGTTTCCGCCGTCCCAAATGTTACCCTGAAGGCTTACGTCAAAGCGTGCCAAACAGTTCCCCCAGTAGCCGTCATAGGAGAAAATTGATTGGTAACCGGTTGAAAGCCGTTCATAGTCTTTTGCCATATTATAACGACTATTTATAAACAAATATGGGCTTGAATAAGAGTTGCTGACGGGATATTTGTATGATAACATTCCCGGGGTGGTAACATTTATTGAATTCTTTTTCAGATTAAGGAATCCCGATTTCCACGAATGCACATGATTATAGTTGTGGAAGGACGCGGAAGCGGAGGTCTGCAAATTGTTTTCCTTTCTCCTTATCTTGCCGATCTCTTTATCGTCAAGATTAACATCTTTAGAGGTGCCGACAAGATTATCTTCAAAGGATAAACCAAACAGGGCGCTCTTTGTAGCCGCGTTAAACTTACTGCTCGCGCTGATTTCCCTTTCATACAGCTTTTCGTCAATACCTGTCTGCGCGTTATAAATTGAAACCTCGGGGTTGATACGCGTGTATTCCACATTTCCTGCAGCCATGACATTTAACGGTGCAGCTGTAGGAAAAATAAGAAACAGCTGCACAAAAGCAAGCATTGACGCAAATATTCGTTTCGGTTTTATTCTGCTTCTTTCTGCTAAAATCTTTCTCATAATCATCTCCTCCTTATAACGCTTTTTTTCTCTTCTCATGTCCGCACACTCCTATTAAAGTATTCGGAAGCTGCCTGTAAAACCGACAGGAACTGCAATCGACCAGCGGTTCGTTTGCCGCTTTCTGCTCACCGAAAGCACAGGCGTCCTCGAGCGTCAGCATAATGAGGTGGCCCTCCGGCGTATATATGGGCTCCTTAATGAAGTCGGGGTATACTTCCATATATCTGCCGGAGTCTTCATCATACCGAAGCGGGATTGTTAGCGTTGCGCCTTCGACATGATATGTTTTTGTCTTTTCCATGCGCATATCTTCCTTTCCGTTTCGCTCGTAATTTATTTGATTATAGCATGGAATCATCATTTTGAGACCACCCGCCAAAGGGGGAAAAATGGGTAGGTACTAAAAAAGGATCCGGCAAAATAGCCGAATCCTTTTTCCTTACAGCAGCATATATTTTTTTAAATCCTGCCTGCTTCCGATACCAAGTTTTTGCATGGCGTTGGTAATATGATATTTTACCGTATTGACCGAGATGTTCATATGATTTGAAATCTCTTTATTCGTCCAGCCGCGGGCTGCCAGCATGGACGCCGCAAACTCCGCTGTCGTCAAGTTATCCGCTACGTCATGCCCGGTATCGGGATTATGTATCCTGCGCCATCCTGCGGAAAAACGGTAGGTAATGGCAATGATCCGCTTAAAGTCCTCCGGATATTCCGGTTTGATAACCGCCTCCAGCATTCCGCCCAAAAGGCCGTGGTGTTCGCCGAACCCTTCGATCAGGTCATCCGGCTTGGCAAGTTCCCACGCCGCAAGCAGATGCTGCTTTGCCTTGTCCCTTTGTTTTAGACTCATATAATCCATGACCGCGACCAAATGCAGATAAATACAGGGGATTGGATATTCTTCCGTCTGCATGCCAAGGGTCGCCTCCACAATACCGAGGCTCTTTTGGTAATCCTTTTGCAGATAGGTATAGTGTGCGTTTACATATAAGGCAAACATTTTGATTCCCATCGGAAGCAGGGGAAGGAATTCCTGCATGGGCGGCAATCTCTCCGGCAAAGGAAGGTGCAGAAGCACCGCCGCAGCCGATGAAATAAAGGACAGCGCCGCACGCATCTCAGGCTGCTTCTCCGTAGCAGTGGCAAGCATTTCCTGCACCACCGTCAGCGCATATCTGGCCCGTTGAATCTTGCCGACAGAAAGATTTGCATATGCATAGATCAAGCAGGCGGAAAGCTGTATATCTTTGTCCGCTCCGGTAAGAAAAAGCTCCGTTTCACGCACCGCTTTTTCCGGCTGTCCGCTGAAATAATAGTATTCCGCCAGCGCAATCTGCTTTTGCGGGCCGTCAGCCATATCCTGAATAAATTCCAAGCATTTGCCCGGTTCAAACGCGGTATTCATCAGCGGCATAAGCCCCGGATAAGAAACGCTCCGGCGTCTTTCTCTCCGCACAGCCGGAGACTTTTGTGCTTTACGCGGGTCTTTTGGCTTTACCGCCCCGGCTGGAATCACCCAAGAAGTCCCGAATTTCTTTGCGCCTTCAATACGCCCCATCGCACAGTATTTCTGAACCAACCGCTCTGATATATTCCATTTTTGCGCCGCATCGCGCACGGTTATGTATTCCATAAAGTACCCCTTTCTCAAACTGCTTTTTCATAGCTAAAAACTGTTTGTAATCCCGTATCCTTTTTCAGATTTTTTTATCAAAACTTTTTATTCGGTTTTGCGAATACTTTTATTATATAATACTGCAAGAGAAATTTCAACCTTTTGCAGATAAATATACACCATCTCCGTATAAAAACATACTGCTTCCGGTAATGCACCCATGCCACCGTGCTTTCCGAAGTTGTGAAAGAGACCGGCAAAAAATTTTTTCGCTGCATCTTGAGTACAATATTGTCGCTATTTTATCTACAACCGTTGTCAATCCGAAAAAAGTTACGCATGCTACGGCTATGCCCTTGTCAACGCAGGCATAACGGCTCCGCTGCGCCAACAACTTGTTTCGGGTATGCGCTTGGCGCTCCTTGCCTTCAAATAAATATGTTCCCCAAATCGTTTTCATTGTTTTTGCGGTATTCATCACCGTGTTTTTTTGTCACTGAAAGCCTATTTTAATTCCAGCCTTATTTTTTCAGCAGTCATTGACAAAAATTCAGCATTTGTCGGACGGCAGTTGGTTTGACCAAAATATTGATTCATGAATTCAGAATTGCCGCGCTTCCATGCAACTTCAATTGCGTGGCGAATGGACCTTTCTACGCTGTAAGGCGTTGTGTTAGAGATCGCTGCAATCTGAGGATAGAGTTCTGTCGTGATATTGTGCGATAGGCCAAAATCCTTGATTATCATGATGATTGCATTTCTGCAATAATGGTAGCCCTGAATATGAGCGGGAACCCCAAATTCGATCAAAACCTGTGTGACGGCTTGTTCTAAGTCAGGCTTTTTTAAATCTTGTGATATAATATCGCGTATCACTTCACATACAGCTTGGGGAGACTGCGGTTTTAACAGAGAACACGAAATGTTTAGATTCATCACTACGTCTGCTGCCATTTCCATTCCGCGCTGTAAACCGGAGAGCAAAATAATTTTCGGCACTTTTTCCAGGAACATTTTATCTAATTTCATCAACACACCAACACCGTCCAGTACAGGCATTACGATGTCAAGTATTACAACGGTCGGGCTGGTTTCCTGTATGAACTTTACCGCTTCTGCCCCGTTGTAGGCGACTGCGGCAACCTTCATGTCCCTTTGCGTGTTGATATAACTTGACAATTCATTTGTAACTTCTTTGTTGTCGTCAACGATTAAAACTGATATTTTATTTTGTAGAATAGCATCCATAAGAAACACCTCCAATGACAACATATTCATCCTATTTTCGTCTCGCGAATTCCATTTGGCAAAATATTCATGCTTTTTTACGGATTGCAATTTTGGCAAGGGTCATAGCCCTTTTGTATAGCTTCTTCGCGGGAATCGAGGTATACCCTGTTATGCTCTGCCGGAAGTGTGTAGCAGGTTGGACGATGAAACTTTTTAGAATTTTTGTTTCCTATGTAATAGCTCCCTGTGCTACTTGTGCCGGATTGATTCTCGCTTATCTGCGGCGTTGCCGTTGCTGCGGCTCTTTGTGTTGTGAGTGTGTCTACGTCCGCATTTCTCGACGGCGTAATGGTTACGTTCCGGCCGTCGCTGGTTGCGATAATATCCCCTTGCAAATCGGTTCTAAACACCTTTGTTTCCGCGTCCCGTAAAAGGCTTAAAACCTTTTCCGTCGGGTGTCCGTAGGTGTTATTTTTGCCCACGGAAATTACTGCATATCGGGGTAATACTTCTCGCAAAAATCTGTATGAGGTCGCCCCTGCCGAGCCGTGATGGCTCACCTTCAAAACGTCTGCGGACAGGTCATAGCCCTGTTCCAATATGTCGTGTTCCTCGTCAAATTCTGCGTCCCCGGTAAAGAGGAATGCTGTATCGCCATACCGGATTTTTAACACGATTGATGTATTATTCCGCTCACTGGTGTTTTCGTGAATGGGGCCGAGCGCTTGAACGGTGCTGCTGCCAAATGGAAAGCTGCTTCCGTGCTCAAGATGTTGAATTTCTAACCCTTGTTCCTGCGTTTTTCTCTTGAAATTTTGATATGCCTTTGTGTCTGCCTCTGTTTCCGGCGCATAAACCGTACCGACTGAAACGGCGGACAATGCGCCCGACAAACCGCCCACATGATCTTCGTCCGCATGGGAGCAGACAATGTAATCTAAATAGGTAATACCTTGTTTGTTCAGATAGGTGTAAATCGTATCGCTGACGGTGGATTTGCCGCCGTCAATCAGCATTGACATATCATCACAAAGCACTAACGCCGCGTCGCCTTGCCCTACGTCGATAAAATGGACGGCAAAGCTGGAGCCTTCGGGGATTGTCGTTTCATTCTGCTCCGGCGTTGGCGTTGCGGTGGCGTAGGTGCTATCCGGCGCTGAATTTGTTGGTGCGGTGTTTTGTGTTAGCGTTCCGCAAGCCGAGAAGCTAAATAACATTACCAATGTCAAGAATAGAGATAGATTTTTTTTCATAGGTGCATACTCCTTAATTTTTTTAAAAATCTCGAATAAAGTAATATAATACATATAATTATACCCTATAATTTTAATAAATTCAACCAAAATATTACTTATATCAAGATTTATTTTTTAATTTATCTACCTATGTCAAGTTACCAAGAATGTGGATAAGATATATAATATATTTATAAAAATTGGAAAGAGGTTATCGCTAATGAGTAAAGACGAAAAGGATATTTTGAATAAAATAGATCAAGAGATAGGTAAACGAATTAAAAAGTATAGAAAGCAAAAAGACTTAACACAAGAGCAAGTAGCTGAAACAGCAGGAATATCAGTCAAACATTTATCAAGGCTTGAAAATGGACATCACAATCCGCACTTTGACATGATAATTCAAATAGCAAACGCCTTAAATATCCCAACCGACGCATTAGCAAAAGATTTATCTGAAGATAATCTTGAAGTCTTTTGGGAGGGAATTAAACCTACTATCGAAAAATTAAGTATTAACCAATTAGAATATTTAAAAAAAAGTACTGAACTGCTTTTAGATTATGAATTTTGAGTAGTTAATTCTTGATTTAAGTAATTATTTAATCTTATTTTGCTATGTATGTTTAATGAAAAGTCTCAAAATATTACTAAAATGCAGATAATACATGTGATTTATACCGCAATATTCAAGTTATAAACAAAGTCCAGAAATAGTATAATATGGATAGATAATGTTGAAAGGGTGCTTTTACATGGAAAATAAAGATGAAAAAAACGCTTTGTTACTTGAAATAGGGCAGCGAATACAGGAATATAGAAAACAGAAGAATCTTACGCAGGAACAGCTTGCAGAAACAACTGGTATTTCACAGAAACATCTATCAAGAATAGAACAGGGTTATCATAATCCACGCTTTGATTTGATAATTGAAATTGCAAATGCATTAAATGTTCCTACAGACGCATTTGCTAAAGATTTGTCGGCTGATAATGTCGATTTGTTTTTGGAAAGCATTAGACCGAACGTTGAAAAATTAAGTGTCAAACAATTAGAATATTTAAAGAAGAATATTGAGTTGCTATTAGAATTGTGATTTGAAATTACTGAAAGATTAGATTAACAAGGAATAAAAAGTTATGAATACGCCCGTAGATTTTCGCATTGTTGGAAATAAAATACAAAAATACCGATTGGAAAACAACTTAACGCAAGATGAATTAGCTGACCTTATTGATTCATCGCAGACATATTTGTCGGAAGTTGAAGCAGACAAACACAGATTGTTTTTTGATACAGTTGTTGCCATAGCGCAAGCATTAAAAATATCTGTAGACAAACTTATAGCCGATTTTGAGGACAGTAATAACGAAAGTACGTTACAGGAAATATTAAACGACATTCGGGGAATGAGTCCTAAACAGCTTGAATTGTTACAAGACAATATCAATACTTTAAAAAAATTAGACCCGTAAAAACCGTATTTACAGTTTGATTTAATTGGTGCACGAAAGTATATTTAATTATAAAATGGTAAAAAGGAAAGCGGTGATATTTGTGAATGTGCAGGATAGACTTAACGAGTTACTCAAAAAACAGGGTATATCGAGATATAAACTCGCAAAACAAAGTGGCATACCCGAAGAAACATTAACAAATATCTTTACTCGCGGCAGTGTTCCAACCATTTCTACACTTGAATTGATATGTAAAGGTTTAAATATTACTTTGGCACAGTTTTTTGCAGAAAATGATATGGTAGAGTATACGCCAGAGTTTAAAGAATTATATGATGAATGGATATTTTTAACATCAAAACAAAAGAAATTGACCTTAGAATTGGTTAAGGAAATGAGAAATACAACAAAAAAACTGTAATACAAGCTATCGAAAGCTATATTACAGTTTTTCTTTATTGATAAAGGTCGCTTAGAAGTTATAGTTTAAAGAGGTATTTTATAATGGAAAAATTTACAATCAAAAAGGAAGCTGAAAAAATATCTTCAATAAACAGAACCATTCGTTTGAAACCGGAATATTTTGATAAATTAACTGAATTAAGTGAAAAAAACAACATTTCATTTAATAAGGTTGTGAATCAATGTATCGAATACGCTTTAAACAATCTTTCGGAGGAATAATAAAGCATTGTGTAGGATAGAAAAGGAAATGGGGACTTTTTGTGGATAATAAATTACTTGAAATAGGGCAGCGAATCCAGAAATATAGAAAACAAAAAAACTTGACGCAGGAACAACTTGCAGAGATAACAGGTATATCACAAAAACATATATCAAGACTTGAAAGGGGCATACACACCCCCCATTTTGATATGATAATAAAAATTGCAAAGGCTTTAGATGTCCCTGCTGACGCTTTTATTGAGGATTTATCGGAGGATAATATAAATATATTTTTACAAAATATTAAAGGTGATTTAGAAGGAATGAGCCAAAACCAACTATCTCTTATTAAAGACACTATCATTGCTATAAAAAAATATAAATTTTGAATAATGCAAACCGCGATACGTCCGCCGAAAAGGGCGGCTGTATCGCGGTTATTCCTTTATTTGAGAAAGGTCGTTTGGAAGGTATCGTTTGATATTTTATGCAAAAAAGAACCCTGCTGTCATATCCAAATAGTTCCCGCCCGAATAATTGCCGTAACGCGCATTTACCTTTTCCTTAAATTCATCAGCATTGGCGCATGCCGCTGCTATTTCTTTTAAGTTTTCAAGATACGCTATTTTTGTTTGCGCGTCTTTTAAGTCCTCCGGCGTATAATGTGAAGTTAAAATCAAGTCATATCCTTTTTCAATATACGCTTTAAGCTGTGCAATCATCGCATCCGCGTGCCCTGCGCCTGCCACAATAGAATGACAGTCGTGTCCCAGCATATGTGTGTAAACGGCATTGATTTCAGGGATTTCAATATCAAACGCTTCTTGTGTCACCGTAATGATAAAATCAATCCCACCGATCGTTACCTTGCCTGCGCTTATTATATTTGTTATTTCGTGAATGGAATTGTCAAATACTTCGCCGAACGCCGCAGTAAAATTGTCAATAAGCGCTTTGCCGCCGCCGTTCAATGAATATTCTTTTGCATTCTCTGTTGCATATTTCGGAACATTTTTAAGGCACTGCGCGCCTGCGCCGTGATACGCGATAAGCATTCCTGCTGTTTCTACGTTCAGATTGTTGATATAGTCTTCCAATTCTTTGTTGTTATCAAAGAAGCAAGGAGACTCAATCACAACCGCTTTGCCGTTCTTTTCAACGATAAACACTTCGTCATCAATGAAATCATTTGTTTTGTAGGCATGAAGTTTCATATCGCCAAAATCATATAAATTCATCTCGCCCTTTGCTAAACTTATTTTTGTAAATGTGTTTTTGTTCATCATTCATTCCTCCATTATCTTTCTATTTTCTAAAACGTTAATCCATTTGCCCCTATGTCTTTATCGGGAGATAGCTTTGCTGCTATCCCTATGTTCTCTTTTTCATGATAATTTCCTCCAACGGAATTTGATTTTTACTTTTGCAAAGACGCCGGCCGCTCGTCTTTGCCTTTCTGTAATTACAGTATAGCACCGCTTCAAACACCTGTAAAGTACGCACTTTTTTGTGCTGTAGTTACCTGCCGGTGACTTTTGGACGGTTACCGGCAGGTGACTTTTGCGCTGCTATGCGGCGTATCGGGTTTCTCCTCTCAAAAAAAATTTTTTGAAAATTTTTTTATATGACTAAAAAAAACGTTGTATCCCGAATAGGGACACAACGTCTCATTATGCCTTTAGCGCCGAAAGCGCCACGCCAATATCTGCATCAATACAAATTGACTGCTGGGCTATTTCTGTCGGGCATACTGCCATATCTAAATTAATGCAGGCATATACGGCGTGGTTATTCCGCGCTGTCATCTGCCAGAACGGGTATTTTATAATAGCGGGCGTATTTGTCCCAACCCCCAATTCAAGAAACAAAATATTCAAATTCTTATGCCGGCGCACAAAATCGTCATACTGCAACGCCGCCTTATACCAACCATCATCTTGAACAAAACGATCATCACAGCGCAGATTCATGGTCATCGGCGCGCCACATACAGGACATTTTGGTATAAGCTCCGCCGGAATTTTCATATCTTTTTGTTCCGACACCATTTTGAAGACCGTACTCTTATTATCATAGGTTTTCTTGTGGCATGCATGAGAGCATTGCCATAACCCATAGTCGCCCTGTGTATAAAACAACCGCTTTTTATCAAAACCCGCAAGCTGAAACTGGTGGTCTACATTCGTTGTCAACACAAAATAATCCTTCTCCCCGACCAGCGTTAATAAATCCTTGTACGGCGTTCCGACTTCCACATCGTAGCGATTTACGACGATCTGTCTTGACCACCATGCCCAATATTCCTCAAGGGTTTGATACGGATAAAAGCCGCCTGAATACATATCTGTAATACCGTACTTCTCCTTAAAGTCGGAAAAGTGTTGTTCAAACCGTTCTCCCGAATATGCAAATCCGGCAGAGGTAGACAGCCCCGCGCCTGCTCCTATTAAAATCGCGTCAGCTGTTTGAATGTTCTCTCTTAACAACGCTATATCATTTGAGAAGTTTCTCGTATAGTTCCTTGTCCCTGTCCTGAAAAACATTAAAAATCACCCTCTCTATCTCTGCATTTTTCAAGTATTCCGTTACTGTATCAATTGCAATTTCCGCGGCTCTTTCCCTCGGAAAATGAAACTCTCCCGTGGAAATGCAGCAAAATGCAATTGATTTAATATTGTTTTTCTCTGCGGCTTTCAAACATTCTATATAGCAGGATTTCAGCAAATCACAATCTTTCTCAGTCAATCTGCCGTGAACAATGGGGCCTACCGTATGAATAATATAATCACAAGGCAGGTTATATGCGCCTGTAATTTTTGCCCGACCTGTCGGTTCTTTGTACCCTTGTTCTCTCATTAGCCTGTTACATTCCGCACGAAGCTGAACACCGGCATAGGTATGAATGGCATTGTCAATACACCCATGACATGGCACAAAGCAGCCAAGCATTGCTGCATTCGCCGCATTTACAATCGCCCCGCATTTTAAGGTTGTTATGTCGCCCTGCCAAACACACAGCCTGTCACGTATGGGAAAAAGCGCATCAACATCCGTTATGCCTTTGTTCTGCGTTTCCTGCTTCAGATATTCGTCTTGTATTGTCAAAAATTCCTTCGAGACCGGTTTCGGCGCGCGTATGTTCATCAAGGAACGCAACAACTGTTTTTGTTCTGCTGTTTCAACCGGAATCGCTATCTCCGCATAACGCGCCGACTCTTTGATAAGATACTCCAGTAAATAATATAATCTTTCATTTTGTGTCATTGTTGTCACCCTCTTTTCTCAATGGCATGATACGGGCATGTTGCAACGCAATTACCGCAATGCAGGCAATTGTTTTGATTGATTGCAACGGGCTGTACCGTCGTATCAATACATTTTTGCGGACAGACTGTCAAGCATTTGCCGCAGCCGGTACAGTTATCATGTACCAAATATCCGCTTTCCACATCAAGCGCGCCGCCAAATATAAAGTGCTTTCGTTCAATCGGCTTTTTGGAAAGGTCAAACAATTCTCCCGTACCCTTATAAATTTGAAATACTGTTAATGCACTCTGCGATTTTTTATCAGGATAGATTTCATTCATATATAAATTTTTTTGAAATAGCTTTTCTAATCTCTCCGTTCCTATTTCACGGACTTTTCCGCGAACCGATGCAGAAAAACTGTGCATTGTATCTCTGCCTTTCATCCCTGTAAGCGCTACATATCCTTGTCTTTTTAATCTTTCATAAAAATTTTTACCTCTTGCTGTGAAAAAATACAACCCGTCCTCGTCATAGTCCATGACGTCAATGACACACGTTACGGGCAGATTCTCCTTGTCAATAGTTGCAATGACTACTGAATGAATATCCTCTTGTATCATTTTGAAAAAATCTGTTATCTGCATCTGTGGGTTCCCTCCTGTTTCTATCTTTATTATAAAATTGT
>CBCTHD010000033.1:0-10961 GCA_965146615.1 uncultured Clostridia bacterium | reverse complement strand
GAACGGAAATGCACACAAAATAATAAGCCCAAATTGATAATTTAAACGAAACATAAAGAAAATGCTGCCTGCCGTCAGCATTGTAGTACGAATCATACCGCGCACAAACTGTGAAACAAAGTTTTGAACTTGTGTGATGTCGTTTGTAACACGTGTAATCAATGACCCAGTTCCAAACCGGTCCATTTGCGGGAAAGAAAAGGTCATAATATTCCGGAAACAATCTTTCCGCATTTCATTTCCAATATTTTGCCCCGTCATATGTACAAATACATTGTTGAGCGAGCCGCACAAGCCGCCAAAGACAACCAGACCAATCATAACGAGCCCCAGCATCAGAATTAAACGAATATCTCCGATCCCATTATTGTTGATTCCCAACACGCCTTCGTCCACAATCCGACTCATCATTCCCGGCTGAATCAGGTCCATCATTACCTCGCCAATCATAAAAAGAGCGGCTAGCACTGCAAAGTGAAGATACCTTTTCACATAGTTCCACATATTAAATTACTCCTTACAACTAATGTCACTACCTATCGCCATAGCGCTGTGGTCATTTTCATGTGTTTCAACTCGTCCTCGCCCTTTATCGTTTCCGCGATAACGATTATCCCAATCTGCGTTCAGTTTTTCTATCAGTGCCAGCAAGGTATCCTTTTCTTCTTCCGATAGACAGGAGAACATTTCCTGATGGCGTGTTTTGCGCTGTCGTGCCGCTTCTTCTGCCTGTACCTGCCCTTGTTCTGTCAATTGTACATCTGTAGTTCGGCGATCTGATTGACTTAATTTGCGCTCAATGGATCCAGCCCGTTCCAATTTCCCCAATACCTCGCTAGCAGAACCGGGTTGAATCCCCAGCCGTTCCGTTAATTCCCGCTGCGTCATTCTTCCGGCTTCCCGCAGGATTATCAAAATCCGTTTTTGACTTCCCCGCCCTTCAAAAAGAAAGCGGAGCATATGTCCCAAATCACGCAAATTAATAACAATCTTGTTATCGCTGTCCATTGTCTCATAATCAGCGGTTTGACGAATATTTCGCATCCTACTGTGCGCGTGTTTACATTCCTTATGCCTTCCAGCGCGAACAGGTTCTATTTCAGAATTACAATGCGGTTCATTCCAATCAAACTGCCGTTTATAGCAAGATAAATCATTTTTTTTAGACATGCGCTATCCCTCCGCAAAAAAATCAAGGCACCTTATTATTAGGTACCTTGATATTGTATCATAATATATAAAATTTGTCAATAGTTATCCGCGAAATCGTCACTGAGTTAAGTTTACCTTACGACATTTGTATAGGCCTTTTATCATAAAAATAAAAAAAGATTCTAAAAACTGTATAAAACCTACGTTTCTAGAATCTTTTATTGGCGGAGAAGGAGGGATTTGAACCCTCGCGCCGCGTGAACGACCTACACCCTTAGCAGGGGCGCCCCTTCGACCAGCTTGGGTACTTCTCCATGTATATGGAAGACACTATGGCGTCTCTAAACCATAGCATCACCCTATTCAATTTTGGCGGAGAGGGTGAGATTCGAACTCACGGTCCCTTTCGAGATCACTAGTTTTCAAGACTAGCTCCTTAAACCGCTCGGACACCTCTCCACATCCCATCTCAACATGTTGCTAATTATACCACATAAAGCGCATCATGTCAATAGTTTTTTTATTTTTTTCTAAATCAATTTTTTAGCAAAAAACGCATGTAATTCAAAATATAACATGCCCAAAATACGCATGAGAAATTCTTTGTTTTGAAACAATAAATCAAAAAGGAGAATTATTATGTTTGAAGATTATTCGCAAAGCAACACTTTTGGACTGGCTGCATTATTTACAGACCTTCGTTTTCATGACTATTATTCTTCGCTGCCGGAAGAGATACAGGCAGCGGTAAACGCACATGAAAATGAAATTCATTCCTTGCAAGAACTGCGGCAATTTGCTGAGCACTATCAAAAATTGCGTTAAGGAGGGAACGTTTATATGAATACTTCCTCCTTTTCTATTGCCGATTTAGACCCTGCTATTCTCAGTGAATTGCACTTATTTGAAGAGCATTTTGGAAAATTATGCGGTCGAGATATTGTGCTGGTTGCCTATCAAAAAAACAATTCCAACCAAAATAGTAACAAGCTATCTACACATTCATAATTAAAATAGTAACTATTCCACGAAAATAAAACTATTCATAAAACCAGGCGCACGATCTCCGTTCAGACAGTACTTCTTACCCATCCTGATCGCACGCGTTCAAGAGGCACACATAACATTTCAGTCGGAAACTATTAGGGGACACGAGACTGCAAAACAGTCTCACGTCCCCTAATGCCTAATTGTTGATATAAGCCAACAAGCTGAACGGAGGTAATTTATCTCCGTTTTTAACGCCACGCTACTACATCAAGCAACTCAATATCCGGCGCTATATCATCCGGCTGCACTTCCTGTTCCATGCTGTAATCCGTTGATAAATATTTCTTATTATCATCTGCAAAAACAGTAACGGCAACCGCCCGATCCCCAAGCCAATTTTGCGCAATGACGCTACCAAGAAAATTTGCGCCGGAAGATACGCCGACGCCCAGACCTAGATGTCTGGATAACATCCTGGCCATATTAATTGCATCGCCGTCAGAAACAGATACCACCTCGTCCAACTGATCCATCTTTACAATATCGGGAATAAATTCATCAGAGATACCATAAATTCTATGCTGTCCCACTTTATAGCCTGTCGAAAGCGTGGGGGAATTGGACGGTTCAAGCGGATACACTTTACAAAGCGGATTGACGCGTCGGAAACTACGCCCCATTCCCATCACAGTACCGCCCGTTCCGACACCTGCGACGAGTGCATCTGGTCGCAATCCCTTCTTTTCTAATTGTGCCAGGGTTTCCTGCCCTGTAGATTTTTCATGTGTCTGCGTGTTCCATTCATTGGAAAATTGTCGCGGCAGAAAAACACCTTTTTCTCTCCCCAGTGCTTCCGATTTTTCTATAGAACCCAAAAATCCGCCTTCTTCTTTTGAAACCAACCGTACAGTTGCGCCGTAGCTTTCCATGAGACTAATTCGCTCATTGCTCATCCAATCCGGCATATATATAATCACCTCATGACCCAGGTAACTTCCCAGTGCGGAAAAAGCTATTCCCGTATTGCCGCTGGTTGCTTCTGCGATACAGTCACCCGGCTGAATTTTTCCTGTCTCATACGCTTTTTTTAAGATGTGATATGCCACTCTATCCTTAATGCTTCCAGATAGGTTATAATATTCTGCCTTTGCATAAATTATTCGCTCCGTTCCCTTGTAACGATAACGGATTCCCAAAAGGGGCGTATGCGCAATCATCGCTTCCATATTTCTAAATTTAAGCTGTTGCTCCATAACACAATACCTCTATTCCTATGAACTTTCTAACATCATCAATTTATATCTGCCAAAAGCCGTACATACCGCTTTTACGACAGAAACAGACCCCATACGGATAGCAAGTCCATATGGAGTCGCGATATTCTTATTTAAAATCAAAACTGAGCCAAGCGCTAAGCACTTTTCCAATTGCCTGGAAAAAAGTAATTTTATTCGTTCCTTCCGCTGCAGTTAAATCCACTGTCTCAACCACTTCATCTCCTGCTTTGATCACCAGCTCACCCAACTTTGCGCCTTGTTCCACCGGCGCAGCCACACTGGGCTCCAATGTTGCCTCTTTTTTTATCTTATCAGAATAGGTCTTTGGAATCACCACAGTTACATAGTTTGAAACCACAGCTTTTGCCGTATCCTTTGCTCCTTTTTCTACCGGAACATCTCCGTATTCCTCTCCCGCTTTTAGCGCTTGGTACACCTCAAAATTTTCGTATCCATATTCTAACAATTCCTGTGCCTCTGCAAATCGCGTGCTCGCATCCGGTGCGTTCATAATCACCGCAATCAACTGCATACCGTCTTTATTTGCCGTCGCTGAAATACAATAACCCGCGTTATCCGTCGTTCCAGTTTTAAGCCCCGTCGTATATTGATAGCTTTTCAGCAATTGATTGGTGTTTGCCAACATCGTTCGCCCGCCGCGTAGAGAGTCCGACCAAATACTGGTATACTCCAACAGCTGTGGGAAGCGGTTCAAAATAGCACGGGACAGAACAGCAATATCTCGCGCTGTGGAGTGATGTCCGTCAACATCCATGCCGCTTGCGTTCACATAATTCGTATTTGTCAGCCCTAGTTCCTGCGCTTTTGCATTCATGCGCCCAACAAATTCACTTTCGCTGCCGGCAATTTTTTCTGCAAGCGCGACTGCGGCGTCGTTTCCGCTATTCACACATATTCCTTTAAGAATATCATCTACGGTCATTTTTTCTCCAATCTCCAAAAAGATAGTGGAACCGCCGACCTCCTTTGCCGCTTTGGAACCAACTACCAAATCTTCTTTGGACAGCGTGCCATTTTCTATTTCTTCCATGGCGATGTAAAGCGTCATTAATTTTGTAATACTTGCCATCGCCAGCGGTACATCCGGCTGCTTTTCATACAAAATTTTTCCTGTCTCCGCTTCCATCAATATAGCAGACGGCGTATTAATATCCGGTTCGGCATACCCCGTCACCGCAAAACAAACCATCACTATCACTATCATACAGATGCTAAAAATCCGTTTTTTCATACCCTTCCGCCTTTCTATGATTCATCCCCTGACTGCTTTCCGTTTATCTACTCTCACAGCTTTGCTATTACAAATAAATATCCTTTTCACTTATTATACCAGAAGCCCCAAAAATAATCAACGTTTTTCTAACAATTTCTGTTGACAAAAAGATTCTCCCGCATTGGCTTTGAAAACCGCTTCGAGAGAATCAAGTATATTCTTATTTCAAAAATCCTTCAATAATTTTTTCCTCTGCTTCTTCTTCCGTCAATCCCAGCGTCATAAGTTTGACAATCTGCTCTCCCGCAATTTTTCCAATGGCCGCTTCATGAATCAATGATGCGTCCACATGGTTGGCAGTTAGTTCCGGAATCGCACTCACGATGCCATTGTCCATGATAATGGCATCACATTCCGAATGCCCGTGGCAAGCTACATTACCGTTAATCCGCGAACGGAACACCTGCCGGGATTGCTCCTTCGCAATGGAACGGGAAATCAAATTAGCCCCGGCATTCTCCCCATTTAAATCTACAACAAAATTCGTTTCTGCCACTTGCGTTCCATGCGTCATAATTTTTTCTTTGATCACCAAAGAAGCGCCGCTTTGCAAAATTGCGCTGGAGGTCCGTTTTGTACTGTCCACTCCCTTGATTTGCGTTGTATCCATTTCCATGTAGGCATTTTCCGCCATTTCAATATACGTTTCGGGATTAATAATTCGTTTTCCCGTTCCGTCTCCAATACCGATATGCTTTTCGATGTATTTCACGCGGGCGTTTTCTTCAATGAAAAATCTGTGAATCCCATTGTGCTGCGCGTCTTCTTCCCCTTCCGTATGCACACCACACCCCGCAACAATAACGACATCTGCGTTTTTATGCACATAAAAATCATTATATACCAAGTCATTAACACTGCTGTGCGTTACACATGCCGGAATATAAACCGTTTCGCCCTGAGCAGCCGAGTCAATGATGATGTCAATCCCCGGCTTGTCCTTTTTGGTTTCAATCACAATATGGTCCGTCGACTGCCGGCCGGCACACTGCCCATCCTCCCTGATATTGTAGGCGCCCGTCGGCGCACCGAATAAATCTGCTACTGTTTCCAATAATTTTTTTGTAATATTATTCATAACACCCACGCTCCTTTTTCGCACAGAACTGACATTCCCCTTCTGTGCTCAACAGCTGCGGCAAAACCTCCTGCCGTTTTCCCCGTGCGGTAACTTCTCCGCCGGAAAGCACCAATATTTCATCTGCAATTTCCAAAATTCTTTCCTGATGAGATATGACAATAATGGAGCCTTTCATGTTCTTTTGCATCTTACGAAAAATATCAATTAGATTTTGAAAACTCCACAAATCAATGCCGGCCTCCGGCTCGTCAAATATCGCCAGTTTCGTTTTTTTAGCCATCACACCCGCAATTTCTACGCGTTTCATTTCTCCGCCGGACAACTCGGCGTTCACTTCCCGGTCCAGGTACTCCTTAGCACACAAGCCCACAGACCATAAATAGGCAGAAATCTGTTGATCCGTCAGCGGCTGTGCCGCTGCCATCTGTACCATATCCCGTACAGTAATCCCCTTAAACCGTACCGGCTGCTGAAACGCAAAACTGATGCCCTCCTGTGCCCGTACGGTAATTGTATCTGCTGTAATATCCTTTCCATCTAGTACAATCGATCCGCTATTCGGCGTTTCAATGCCGGCAATCACTTTCGCCAATGTGGATTTCCCGCCGCCATTGGGACCCGTAATAACTAAGAATTCGCCGTCCTTCACCGCTATATTTATATTTTTTAATATCTCCTTTTCCCCCTCTGCACAAAAAGAGATATTCTTTAGTTCCAGCATGTCTCTCCCTCCTATTACATACTTAATTAGGGTCTAATTTAACTATACTCCATCCTTTTCCATTTGTCAACCCATTCATGCTAAAAAAATAATCATTTTGACAAATCAAAGCAGTGCAAAACTGCCACAGAACCTAATGTTCTGTGGCAGTCGGAATTTATGACAAATCCATCTTATCCCAGTGTTTCAATTCGGCGCATAGCTTCCTTTGTTTTTTCTTTATCTCCAAATGCTGTCAATCGGAAAAATCCTTCACCGTTTTCACCGAATCCAACGCCCGGCGTACCCACTACATGCACTTTTTCCAACAAATAATCAAAGTATTCCCAGGAAGAATACCCTCCCGGGCATTTCATCCAGATGTACGGTGAATTGGTGCCGCCCGTAAACCAGACGCCCATTTTTTGCAGTGTATCCGCCATGACCGCGGCGTTCTCCTGATAATAGGCTACCGCTTCCTTCGTCTGCTGCTGTCCTTCCGGCGTAAATACCGCTTCTGCCCCGCGTTGAACAATATAGGGCACACCATTGAATTTTGTCGTCTGCCGCCGCAGCCACAGGCGGTTCAGTTTTGTGTCTCCACATTTCAACGCGTCCGGCACTACCGTATAGCCGCAGCGCGTCCCTGTAAATCCTGCTGTTTTGGATAACGAGCAAAATTCAATCGCACAGGTTTTTGCGCCCTCAATTTCATAAATGCTGCGTGGTAATGATGCGTCCCGAATAAATGCTTCATAGGCTGCATCAAACAAAATGACGGCTTGTTTTTCCATCGCATAGTCCACCCACGCTTTTAACTGCTCCCGGTTATACACTGCACCGGTCGGATTGTTCGGCGAGCAAAGATAGATAATGTCCGCATCTACCGTTTTGTCCGGCATGGGCAAAAAGCCGTTCGATTCATCCGCCTGCAGATAGTCCACATTTCTTCCCGCCATGATGTTGGTGTCCAAATAGACAGGATACACCGGATTGGGAATCAGCACCCGATTATCTTGTGCAAAGATGTCTAAAATATTCCCCACATCGCTTTTTGCACCGTCGCTGACAAATACCTCTTCTAAATCCAATGAAACGCCATGTCCGGCATAGTAGGATACAATGGCTTCTCGCAAGAAATCGTACCCCTGTTCCGGGCCATAACCCCGGAATGATTCTTTTTGTCCCATTTCCACTACCGCTGCCTGCATCGCTTGCACCACGGCAGGGCATAGCGGCAATGTTACATCACCAATCCCCATGCGAATGATTTCTGCTTCAGGATGACTCTCTCCAAATGCTGCTACTTTTTTTGCAATCGTCGAAAACAAATAGCTATCCTGCAATTCTAAATAATGACTGTTAATTTTCATCGTGCCCTCTCCTGTCTATTTATACGGTAACTGAACCTTCAAAGACCGCCGTAGCATCTCCCGTCATGAATACGGCAGCGTCCGTGTAGCGGATTACCAAGTCCCCGCCTTTGAGTTTAACGGTAATATCTTCATTTTTTTCACAATATCCATTTTCCACCGCAGCTACTGCTGCCGCACATGCGCCTGTACCACACGCCCAGGTCTCGCCGCTGCCGCGTTCCCATACACGCATTTTCAACGTATTACGGTCCAGCACCTTCACAAATTCCGCGTTTACCCGTTCCGGAAACAGCGGGTCATTTTCAAACTGCGGCCCAACCGTTTCGATGTCGATCTCGTCCACAGAATCACAGAACACAACGCAATGCGGATTTCCCATGGAAACACAGGTGATGTCATATTCCTTACCGCCAATATTTGCCGGTGCACTCACAACCTTGTCGCCCTGCATTTTCACCGGAATAAGCGACGGCGTAAGTTCTGCTTTGCCCATATCTACCTTAGCGCGCTGTACAACATGATTGCGTTTGATAAGTTCCACAGTTTTGATACCGCTGAGCGTTTCAATCGTCACCGTTTCCTTTTCCGTAATGTGATTGTCGTAGAGATATTTCCCAACGCAGCGAATGGCGTTTCCGCACATTTTTCCTTCGCTGCCATCCAAGTTAAACATGCGCATCTTTGCATCCGCCACATCAGACGGGCAAATCAATACAACACCGTCTCCGCCGATACCAAAATGGCGGTCAGACAGCGATACGCTTAGTCCTTCTGGATTATCAATCGTCTGGCTAAAGCAATTAAAATAAATGTAATCATTGCCACAGCCTTGCATTTTTGTAAAATTCAGTTTCATTTTATCCTTCCTCATCTGATTCAAATTTACCAGTTCAATGGAAGTTTCGGAATAACGGCTGCGCAGACTGTGCGCCAGTGCGTTCGCCGTATCAATACTTGTCAAACACGGAATGTTGCGTTCCACAGTTTTACGGCGAATTTTCACGCTGTCCCGCGTCGGAATACGCCCTTTGGAAGAAGTGGAAATGACATACTGGATTTTACCACTTTCAATAAGTCCCAGCGTATTGTTTTCCGATTCATGGATTTTATCCACCACATCCACCGGCAGCTCCGCTCGGCGCAGCACTTCCGCGGTTCCGCGTGTCGCATAGAGTTTGAAGCCCAAATCGCGATATTGCTTTGCCACTTCTGCAATTTCGTGCTTATCCGTGTCGCGCACAGATATGAAGATACCGCCTTGTTTTTTCATGTGGTATCCCGCTGCAATCAGTCCTTTGTACAACGCTTCTTCCAAGTTGTTGCCGATCCCTAACACTTCCCCGGTTGATTTCATTTCCGGTCCCAAATGATTGTCCACACCCATGAGTTTTTCAAAGGAGAATACCGGCACCTTCACAGCAATATAAGGCGACAGTTTATACAGTCCTGTGCCATATCCCATATCTTCCAGGGATTCTCCCAGCATAGCGCGTGTCGCAAGGTCCACCATGGGCACACCTGTCACTTTGCTGATATATGGAATGGTTCTGGAGGAACGCGGATTCACTTCAATGACATATAACTCGTCCTGATATATCAGGTACTGGATATTAACCAAGCCTTTGGTTTTCAAGGACACCGCTAAGTTTTTGGAACACTCCACAATGCGCTCCGTCATCTCGTCAGACACATTCCATGCAGGGTAAACCGCAATGGAATCGCCGGAATGAACGCCGGCGCGTTCGATATGTTCCATGATACCGGGAATCAAAATATCTTTCCCGTCACAAATGGCATCCACTTCCAGCTCCGTTCCCATCAAATATTGGTCAATCAGAACCGGATTTTCAATATTCTGATCCAGAATAATTTGCATGTATTCTTTAATATCGTCGTCGTTAAAGGCAATAATCATGTTCTGGCCGCCCAGCACATAAGAGGGCCGCATCAAAACCGGATAGCCGATTTTTTTCGCAACCTCCAGCGCATCGCCTGTATTCATCACCGTATATCCCTGCGGACGGCTGATTTGCAACCGTTCCAACAATGCGTCAAACCGTTCCCTATCCTCCGCCATATCAATACTGTCCGCGCCGGTTCCCAAAATCGGTACACCGCGGCGGTCCAATTCATTCGTCAGTTTGATTGCTGTTTGCCCGCCGAACGCCACTACGACGCCAACCGGCTGCTCCGTGTGAATCACATTCATCGCATCTTCTATGGTCAGCGGTTCAAAATACAGACGGTCTGCCGTATCAAAGTCGGTGGAAACGGTTTCCGGATTGTTGTTCACAATCACCACGTCATATCCCGCTTCCTTCAGCGCCCATACACAGTGCACGGAAGCATAGTCAAATTCCACCCCTTGTCCGATACGAATGGGGCCTGACCCAAATACAATGACCGTGCCTTTGCCGCTTTTTGGAGCACCCGCAATAAACTCTGCTGCCTCATTTTCCTCCTCATAAGAGGCGTAGAAATACGGCGTTTCTGCCGAAAATTCTGCCGCGCAGGTATCCACCATTTTATAAGAAGCATAACGCGGATGCTCGATTTTGCAGCCGGAAAGTTCTTCAATAGTTTTGTCCAAATAGCCCAGTTTTTTCGCTTCCAAATACAGCTTGTCGTCCAGTTTTCCCTTCGCCAGTTCCGCTTCAAAATACACCAAATGCTCCAGTTTTGCCAAAAACCACAGGTCAATCTTTGTAATGGCATGAATGGTTTCTTTCGCAATGCCGCGCACCAACGCTTCCACCACCACGAACATACGCTCGTCGTCACAGTCGTGTAGTTTTTCTTCGATTTCCTTGTCGCTTAGCGGCAAAAGATGCTTATTGTGCAGCGTCATGCGGGATATTTCCGCACCGCGCACCGCTTTCATAATTGCTTCTTCAAATGTTGCGCCGATTGCCATAACTTCCCCGGTCGCTTTCATCTGTGTTCCCAGCGTACGGGTTTCATAGACGAATTTGTCAAACGGCCATTTCGGGAATTTAACCACGACATAATCCAGCGCGGGCTCAAAGCAGGCACAGGTTTTCCCGGTAACGGCATTTTTGATTTCATCCAGCGTATAACCAATCGCGATCTT
>CBCTHD010000032.1:0-11019 GCA_965146615.1 uncultured Clostridia bacterium | reverse complement strand
AAGGTATACGCCATACCGCCGCCAATGATAAACGCGACCACATTATCCATAAAGGCATTGAACACGCCGATTTTATCTTTCACCTTTGCGCCGCCCAGAATCGCCAGAAACGGACGTGTCGGGTTGGATACCGCGTTGCCCAAGAAATCAATTTCTTTTTTGATTAAGAATCCGGAAACCGCCGGCAGATAGTCCGCTACGCCCGCAGTGGAAGCGTGTGCGCGGTGCGCCGTTCCAAATGCATCGTTGACAAAAATTTCACCAAAGGACGCCAATTCTTTTGCAAACGCCGGATCATTTTTTTCTTCTTCCGCATGGAACCGGACGTTTTCCAGCAACAGAACATCGCCGCTTTCCAGTGCGGCAGCTTTTGCTTTTGCGTCCTCGCCAATAACATCTTTCGCCATGACAACTTCTTTGCCAAGCAGCTCAGAGAGTCTCTTTGCAACCGGCGCCAAACTGTACTTCATGTTAAACTCGCCCTTCGGACGTCCCAAATGAGAGCAGAGCACGATTTTTGCACCCTTGTCCACCAAATACTTGATGGTTGGCAGCGCTCCTTGAATGCGGTTCTCATCTGTGATGTTCCCATCTGCGTCCAGCGGTACGTTGAAATCGCAGCGTACCAGTACGCGCTTTGACGTTACGTCAATGTCTTCTACTGTTTTCTTATTCAACATGTCTAGCACCTCTATCTTTATAAATTTCTAAAAGTAACCTGTTTTTCCATATACTATTGTATCTCAATTTGTCCTGTTTTTCAAGCAACTATAACGCTTTTTTTGCAATTTATGCATTTTGACAGGTTTTTGACAAACTTCGCTCTTTTTTACTGGCAGTATTAGCCAAAGATTTTTCGTGCAATCTCCACCGATTCCCGTGCATCCTTGGAGTAGAAATCCGCGCCGATTTGTGCCGCATATTCCGGCGTCAATACCGCGCCGCCTACAAAAACGAGCGTACCGGGGCATGTCTCATGCAGTGCCTGAATGGTTTCCTCCATACTCTTGACGGTGGTCGTCATCAATGCGCTCAACCCCACCAATTTTACCTGTTCCTTTTTGGCGGTTTCCACTACGGTTTCCACCGGAACATCACGGCCCAAGTCAATAATGCGGTACCCATAGTTTTCCAAAATCACCTTTACAATATTCTTTCCAATGTCATGAATATCACCTTTGACTGTCGCCATCACAATCGTACCTTTTTCCATGCTTTCTTTTTGTGTAGCCAACCGCTCTTTGAGCACTTCAAACGCCTGCTGCACCGTTTCCGCGGACTGAATTAACTGCGGCAGAAAGATTTCATTTTTCTCGTACCGCTCTCCTACAATATCCAGTGCAGGAATCAGGTAATCATTGACAATTTCCAGTTCTTCCTTTTTCTGTAGCAGCTTTTTCGTCGCCTCTGCCGCCTCATCGCGCAGCCCTTTGATCACAATTTCTTTTAAGTCCCGCTCCCCTGCCGGCTTTGCTGCCGTTTCCTGCGGTTTGGTATCGGCATAGCGTTCAATATAGCGCTCCGCATTTACATCAATATTTTTCAGCACCCGGCAAGCGAGGACCACCTTCATCATGCCCTCCATATTGGGATTCATGATGGGCAAATCCAGCCCGTTTGCCAGCGCCATAGCAAGAAAGGTTTCATTGACAATATCCCGCCGCGGTAGTCCGAAGGAAATGTTGGACACGCCCAAAACCGTTTTCAGTCCCAATTTTTCCTTCACCAGCCGCACCGCTTCCAGCGTCTGCGCTGCATCCTCCTGTTGTGCGGATACCGTCAGCGTCAGACAGTCCACCAGCACATTCTCCTTGCGAATACCGTTTGAGAGCGCCTGTGTCAAAATGGTGTGGGCAATATGGAACCGCTGCTCCGCTTTGGACGGAATTCCATTTTCATCCAGTGTCAGCGCTACCACTGCCGCGTTATATTTTTTCACAATGGGCAAGATGGTTTCCATGACTTTCTTTTCTCCATTGACGGAGTTGACAATCGCTTTTCCATGATAGACACGCAATGCCTTTTCAATTGCCTCAGGATTGGACGAGTCAATTTGTAGCGGCACATCCACCACCGCTTGCAGCGCCTGTACCACCTGCACTAGCATGGACACCTCGTCAATGTCCGGCAATCCCACATTGACATCCAGAATTTCTGCTCCCGCTTCCACCTGGCTGATGGCTTGTCTGATGATGTAATCCATATCGTTTTCCCGCAGCGCTTGCTGGAACAACTTTTTACCCGTAGGATTAATGCGCTCGCCAATGACGCGGATTTGGCTGTAATCCACGGTTGTCGAAGGCGTGCAAATGGCATAATGCTTGGTATGGCTGCGGCGTTTCGGTTTTATCTCCGCCAACGTCTGCGCCACCTGTCTGATATGCTCCGGCGTGGTGCCACAACAACCACCCACGATGGACACTCCTGCTTCTATGAATTTTTTAATATATTGCGCAAATTCCTCCGGCCCGACACCATATACCGTCTGACCGTTCACCACCTCCGGCAGTCCTGCATTTGGCTGTACGAAAACGGGTAAATTCGCCCACTTAAGCAATTTTTTTGCGATAGGTAAAATTTCTGCCGGTCCCATAGAACAGTTGATGCCAACCGCATCCACTATGCCCTCTAAAGACATCGCAAGCGCTTCCACGCTGCATCCCATGAATGTACGTTCGTTGGGTTCAAAACTCATGCTGCAAAAAATGGGCAGCGACGTATTTTCTTTTGCCGCCAGCGCTGCCGCACGCAGTTCACCTAAATCGTTCATCGTTTCAATCAAAATGAGGTCCGCGCCTGCCGCTTCTCCCGCTTCCACCTGTTCGCGGAACAATTCATATGCCTCATCAAACGCCAGCGTTCCCATCGGCTGAAGCAATTCACCCAACGGTCCCACATCCAGCGCCACCCAGGCGCGTTCGCCCGCTGCCCGGCGTGCGATGCTTACGCCGCTGCGTATGATTTCCTGTACGGAATACCCAGTGGTTTCCAGTTTCAGCCGGTTCGCCCCAAAGGTATTCGACGTCACCACCTGGGCGCCCGCGTCAATATAGGCACGGTGAATGTCCTCTATCACCTCCGGTTGTTCTATATTGAACGTTTCCGGCACCTGTCCCAACGCAAGTCCGCGCTGCTGAATCTGCGTTCCCATTGCCCCGTCCAAAATCAGGATATTGCTTGTGATAAATTCTTTAAACGCTTCCACACGATCCGCCATTTTTTCTATAAACACACCTTTCTCTGTTCGCACATGCCTCACAGCCGCGCTTGCCGCCCACATGCACGCCGGGAGGAAGAATTCCAATCACCGCCGTGACTGATTTGCGCGGTATTAAGATGGAGGAACTGCTGGCACATAATCCGATTTTCTTCTCTGCCTCCAGCAGCCGCAAAAATTCTTTTTGAATGTCAATACCAAAGTCGCCATACCCCGGGCTGTAGCGCCATGTGATAGCATTTCCTTCCCGCGCCGCCGCCGCACGGATTTCTTCTTCCACCGCATCGCAAACCGCTTCCACTGCTGTGGTCGCACAGCTATCGAGAATCAGACTACGGGATAACTGCGTATATTCGCTCATGCGGATTTCTTTTTCAATGGCGCTGCCTATCGTGACCGCCATCAGCACACATTCCTTGCTTGCTTGTAAATGGCGCACAATATCTTTGCCGCGCATTACAACTTGGCTGTCCCCCAAACGCACCGCATTTTTCTCCTGCACCAACGGAAAATGGCGGTATACCCAGCGCGGCTGAATCACTTGCAGCGTTCGCTGCATACAGCCCTCCACCAACTTGTCCATCTCGGGCGAAAGCTCCTGTCCGCGGTGCCCCAGATACCGCAACACTTCCCGCTTATCTAACTGAATCTTCATGCTTCATTCACCGACGTCAAAATATTTTGCAGATACATACTGATTTTACGCGCTACCAGCGGATTATTCATCGTATAAATATGAATGCCGCGCACGCCGTTTGCAATCAAATCCACAATTTGCTCCAATGCATAAATAATGCCCGCTTCCCGTATTGCCGCTTGATCCCCGCCGTATTTCTCCATCATCAATCTGTATTTTTCCGGTATCTGCGCGCCGCACATGCTCGCCATGCGTTCCATCTGTCTTTGATTGGTAATGGGCATAATTCCCGCCGTGACGGGCACCGTAATTCCTTTCGCCTCTATTTTGTCACAAAAATCATAAAAATGTTCATTGTGAAAAAATAATTGTGAAATCAGATGCCCTACGCCGCAATCCACTTTCTGCTTCAAATGTTCAATATCCTTTTCCAAGCTCTCACATTCTGTATGTTTTTCTGGATAACATGCCGCCGCAACGTCAAAATCCGTTGTTTCTTTGATATACCGAATCAGGTCTGCCGCATACGTGAAATCGCTTTCCGGCGCGCCACCCTCCGGAATATCGCCGCGCAGCGCCAGAATATTCTGAATGCCGCCCGCCTGCAAGTCCGCTAAAATCGCATCAATCCCCGCCTTACGGGCACCGATACAGGTCAGATGTGCCATTGGCTCAATTTTTAATTTGTGTTTCATCATGCAGGACAGTTCACATGTGCGGTTCTCCCGCACACTGCCGCCCGCGCCATAGGTCACGCTGATAAAATCAGGGGACAAGTCTCCCAACGCTTCCAGCGTGTCATACACCGTTTCTATCGGATACTGCGGTTTGGGCGGAAATATTTCAAACGAAAAAACGACTTTTTTCTTTTCATGTAACTTGCTGATTTTCATGATTTACCTCCTTCTGTGCCAAGCGTACGCGCTGCACCATATCGTGCTTGCGCTGCACCATAAGCTCTATTTCATTGATATAGTCCGGTGCATATTTCATGTTACAGGCCCGCACCACCTGCCCGCTTTCCGGCAGATACATATGACTGACGCCGCCCGCCCCCAGCGCAAACACCGGTGTTAAATCCTCCATCATTAAGATGTTATACAAGCATTCCTTTCCCTGCCGTGCAAATCCTGTGTTTTCCAGGTTTTGCAGGGTATCCTTCTGGCGGTACATGTAGTACGGGGTCATGCCCTGCTGCGCCAGATACGTTTTGGCAAACCGCAGCATTTCATCCGCCTGTCCGCTGGCGGGATAGAGGTCTGCTTGGCGTTTCAGTTCTGCACCCGTTTTCAGGCACATGGTATGTACGGTAATTGCATCTGGTTCCAGCCCCGCAAGCTCCCGCAAGGATCCGCAAAATCCCTCCAGACTTTCGCCCGGCAGCCCCGCAATTACATCCGTATTAATATGCTGGAAGCCCATCTCTCTTGCCAACCGGAACGCCTGAATAAACTCTGCTTTGGTATGCCGCCGGCCAATCCCCCGCAAAATCGCATCCTGCATCGTCTGGGGATTAATGCTGATACGTCCCGCGCCGCCGGCGCGGATAGCCTCCAGTTTTTCTTTCGTGATGGTGTCGGGCCGCCCCGCTTCTACAGTATATTCCAATACGCTGTCCACGTCAAAATGCTGTCGGAGCGTTTGCAGCAAATCCTCTAGCTGCTCCGCTTCCAACGATGTCGGCGTACCGCCGCCCATATAGATGGTGTCCAGTGTAAACCCTGCTTCTTCAATTAGTTTGGCTGTTTCTTCGATTTCCTGTTTCAGTGTTTGCAAATACGGTTTCACATACCGTCCCTGTTTGGAAAGCGGTTGTGAAACAAAGGAACAATATAAGCATTTAGTAGGACAAAATGGAATACCGATATAGAGACTCACGCCTTTCAATGGTCGTTTTTCCAAAATGTCCGCTTCCCGCCGCGCCGTTTCATAGGATAATACTGCTTTTTCTGTTCCGACACGGTAGTTATCATATAAATGCTGCAACGTCTGTGCTTCGTCCATACCTTCCCGTATGCACCCCATTGCCATTTTTGCCGGGCGTATGCCTGTCATCGCGCCCCAGGGCAGGGTCTTCTGATAAACTTTGCAGGCAAGGTCATAATAACTGATTTTAACTGCGTTCGTGAGCTGTTTCCGATTTGGTTCCCGGATTTGTTTTTCAAACCGTCCCACATATTGTTTTCCGTCAAGGGAAATTATGGTTTCGACAAAAAAGCCGTCTGCCGTTTGTTCCAGTCGGCTTTCTGTATAATCCCCCGCCGCGCGCTCGTCCACAACCAGCGCCTTTTCGCCCGTCATGGCGTGTACCATTTCCATCAGCGGAACCCGGCAGTCATGCCCGTTTATATAAATATTCATGCCATTCCTCATTTCTCTTACCGGATATAGGGATTGCCCGCGCGCTCGCGCCCAATCGTCGTCGTGGTTCCGTGTCCAGGATATACGCGAACACCGTCGTCCAGCGGCATGAGCTTGGTTTTGATGGACCGCACCAGCGTGTCCAGGTTGCCGCCCGGCAAGTCACACCGCCCCACCTCTAAATCAAACAGCGTGTCGCCGGAAAACAAATCGTCTCCGACCAAAAAACAAACGCCGCCCTTGGTATGCCCCGGTGTGAATAATACCTGTATTATCAGTTCACCCAATTGCAATTTGTCCCCATCTTTCAGCAAAATATCCGCATCAGACGGCTCAATGGGCTCTCCGGTAAATGCAGATAAATTCCATCGCCCTTCCGTCAACCCTGCCGCATCTTCCATACTGACGGCAATTTTTGCGCCAGTTGCACGCTTCACCTCCGCCACAGCGCCAATGTGGTCATAATGCGTATGGGTCAACAAAATATAGGATACTTCCAAGCCCAATTCCTTTAATTTATACAAAATCAATTTGCCGTCTGCTCCCGGGTCAATGACAGCGCCTTGCTTCGTTTTTTCATCTGCAATGATATAACAATTGGTTTCCACTATGCCAACTACCATACGGTAAATTTGCATCCCAGTCCCTCCTTATTGTTTGTTTCGCACCACTTTGATCACGCCCTTCACGCTCATCAGCTTGCTGATTAACGTATCCAGCTGTCCCGATGTCTGTACTTCCACCATCAGCGTGATATGCGACATACGATTTTTATCCATTCTGGCGTTCAGACTGTGTGTATACAGCTTCAGTAGAGAAATTGCCGCTGTAATATCCGCCAAAAGCGTTGACCGGTCGTCCGCTAATAGATACAGCTCCGCCATATAAGAGCCTGTGCTCTGGCTTTCCCATTCCACATGAATCAGACGGTCACTCTCTCCCTCGCCAATCACATTTTGCTGCACATTAACGCAGTCCTTCCGGTGTACGGAAACGCCGCGTCCGCGCGTGATATATCCTACAATGTCGTCGCCCGGCACCGGGTTACAGCATCGAGACAAACGCACCAGACAATTATCAATCCCTTTGACGATAACGCCGTTGCTGCTGGTCGCATATTTAGGGGTGTGCGATTCTCCTGCCGTAGGCGTTTCTACAGTATCCTCCTTGACACGCTTACGATATTCGTCCCGCAGTTTATTAATAATTTTCGCTGCGGTGATGCCACCGTAGCCTACTGCACTGTATAAATCGTCCAAATTACTAAAATTATGTTTTTTCAAGACCTGTTCGACGGTCGCTTCGTCAAACAGCTGTACATGGGTATATCCCGATTTTTTTACTTCTTTGTCAATTAAGTCTTTCCCATGCTGAATATTTTCTTCCCGCCGTTCTTTTTTAAACCACTGATTGATTTTACTACGTGCACTGGATGTTTTCACAATTTTCAACCAGTCTCGGCTGGGTCCGTGTACCGATTTACTGGTTAAAATTTCCACAATATCGCCGTTTTGCAGCGTATAATCCAGCGGCACCAGCTTTCCATTCACCTTTGCACCCATCATCTTCGCACCAATAGCACTGTGAATGCTATAAGCAAAATCAATTGGACAGGCGCCCGCCGGCAATGCAATGACGTCACCTCTTGGCGTAAACACAAACACCTGGTCGGCAAACACATCTGTTTTCAGCGCTTTCATGAACTCTTCATCGTCTGTGAGGGTATCCTGCAATTCCATAATCTGACGAATCCACGCCAACTTAGATTCTATGCTGGATTTACTGATGCCCTGTTTATATTTCCAATGCGCCGCAATACCATATTCCGCCACATGATGCATTTCATGCGTTCTGATTTGGATTTCAAACGGTGTGCCGTTTTTTCCGACCACCGTCGTATGCAGCGACTGGTACATGTTTGGTTTCGGCATGGCGATATAGTCCTTGATACGGCCCGGAATAGGCTTATACATATCGTGTATCGCTCCCAAAACCGCATAACACTCCGCCACGGTATCTACAATCACCCGCAGCGCAAAAATATCATAAACTTCGTCAAAGTCGCGTCCCTGTGCATAGGTTTTGCGGAAAATACTATAATGATGTTTGACGCGCCCCATTACGTCGCCCTTAATATTGATTTCCTCCAACTTTGCTTCCAGTTCTTTTTTCAAGGTATTGATATAATCGTGATTCTGGCTCTCTTTTTCTTTGACTACGCGGTCAATTTCCGCATAAGCAATGGGGTCCAGATATTTCAGCGACAAATCCTCCAATTCCACCTTGATGCGGAACATACCAAGCCGCTGGGCAATGGGTGCAAATATTTCAATGGTTTCCAGTGACTTCTTCCGCCGCTTTTCATCAGGCTGCGCGTCCATTGTCCGCATATTGTGCAGCCGGTCAGAGAGCTTAATCAGCATCACGCGCACGTCTTTTGCTGTTGCAATAAACATTTTACGCAAGTTTTCAATCTGTTCTTCCTCTTGATTGGTGAATTTAATTTTACCGAGTTTTGTCACACCCTCCACCATATCCGCAATATCTTCACCAAACAGGTTTTTCACCTCATCATGCGTCGCACCCGTATCTTCAACTACATCATGCAAAATTCCAGCAGCAATTGTCTCGCTGTCCAGCGCCATATCTGCAATAATACATGCAACCTCCAACGGGTGACAGATATATTCCTCGCCTGAACGGCGCACTTGCCCCTCGTGTGCTGCGCTGGCAAACTCATATGCACGCACAACAATATCACGGTCGCTGGCGCGCGATAGTTTGCTCATCAGGTCGTCAAATATTTCTGTTGGATTGGTGCGCGTTTGGATCATACTCCATTCCCTCTTTCCTCCCGGTGCTTTTACCGGTGCTGGTTTCCCCCATCAAATAATTTTCAACAGTTCTCTCATTTTTTTTGTTTTATAGATATCCCCTTTGCTTTCTCCCGCTTCGTTCATATGTATGACCAAATAATGACCCTCGCGGCGGTAAGCAATCAGTCCCATTTCTTCTAAAATGTCCAAACAGTTGGCGAGCATTGTCCGCCCGATCTGCATGTCTGCTGCACGCGACACCTTCCGGTACAGCACATCGCCTAATTCCCGCATCAGTCCATCTATGCACAGCTTACGGATATATTGATATACCGCCCCGCATTCACTGCGTCCCGGAATACGGCTGGCATGTTCCTCCTCCTGTAATTTCACGTCCTTCAGTGTACACTGGAGCGTACGTTTTCCTTCCCATTCATTGAACGATAAATTACCGGCCAGAGAGAGCACATCTCCTTCCAGCAACCCGTCCGCAATGGGTCCCATACCAAAGCCGATGGCTTCCAGTGCAACCCCGCCTACGTCCACCAAGAGCTTTAAATGTTTGTCTTGGCTGAGTTTTCGTTTCGCACGCAACTTCGCGCACGGAATACTAAAGCAGGGCGCCGGATTGTCTGTCCCGCACGGTTCCAGCTGTTCCAGTTCCGCCACCGTCCGTTCCGTTAAATCCTCCGGTTGCAGTTCAAATTCGATACTTAACTCCGGCTGCATATCTTCCGCTGTTAAATGTGTGTCCGCATAAGCGTTTAGCCGTTCTTCCAAGAGCAAAATATTGCTTTGCGACACCGTAATGCCCGCCGCTTGCATATGTCCGCCGAATTGCTCTAGTAGATCACTACAGCTTTGCAGCGCCTCAAACAGATTAAAATGCGCAATACTGCGCCCTGAGCCTTTTCCCATGCCGTCGTTGCAGGTGATGATGATGGTCGGTTTATGATACCGGTCCTTGATACGCGACGCCACAATACCAATCACGCCCTGGTGCCAACCTTCGCCACTGATGACCAGCACCTTTTTCTTTTGATAGGACGCGTCCTGCTCCACGTGTGCCACCACTTGCTGTAAAATTTCTTGTTCCAGCTGCTGTCGCTGCCGGTTCGCCATTTCCAACATCAACGCCATCTCTTTTGCCTGTCCTGCGTCCTGGCAGAGCAGCAGCCGTACGCCGCATTTGGCATCGCCAATGCGCCCGGCTGCGTTAAGCCGTGGCGCAACACCAAATCCAACGTTCCCCGCGTCCAGCGGTTTCCCGGATAATCCCGCTACTTCCAGCAGTGCCTTCAAACCTATATTTTCTGTTTGCTGTAATTTTTGCAGTCCGTATTTGACAATCGTTCTATTTTCCCCTTGCAAGCTGACAACATCCGCTATCGTTCCCAGCGCCACAATATCGGCAAACCAACGCAGGACTTTTTGATGATCTCCGTTTTCCAACGCTACAATCAGTTCATATGCCACGCCGACGCCCGCCAGTTTATCAAACGGAAATTCGTTGTCAAACCGTTTGGGCTTCACTACTGCATCTGCCTGCGGAAGTTCTTCTTGGCACTCATGATGGTCGGTAATGATTATTTGCAGCCCCAACTCATGCGCCACTTCACATTCCCGCATTGCTGTAATACCGCAATCCACCGTAATAATGAGCTGCGCCCTTTTCTCCGCCAGTGACCGAAGCGCCTGCTCGTTTACACCATAGCCTTCTTCTGTTCTGCTGGGAATATAAAACCCTGCTTTTGCTCCATTTCTGCGCAAATATTGCACCAAAAGCGCCGTAGACGTAATACCATCCACATCGTAGTCGCCATAGACAACAATATTTTTTTGCTCTTTCACTGCGGTGCGGATCAGGGAAACCGCACGTTCCATATCTGCCAAAAGCTGCGGTTGTGCCAAAGCGTCCGGTTTTGGCTGTACAAACGTCTGTAGTTCTTCTTCCAACTCCATTCCCCGGTTGAGTAGCAATGCGGCGT
>CBCTHD010000031.1:0-11085 GCA_965146615.1 uncultured Clostridia bacterium | reverse complement strand
ATGTTGTCGGCAGCGCTGCTTTTGGGGAGTCAAGCAGCGATGGCGGAAGACGTGACAAAGGTAGTGGTAAATGGAAAAGAGATCGGTGAAGGCGTAATGGTCGGTGACCGCGTTTATGTTCCGCTGCGCAGCGTGGGAGAGACAATGGGGGCGGCTGTTTCCTGGGATAGTAATACCAATACAGCATATGTGTCTTCCGGGCAGGAGGATGCAGTAATTTCTGTTATCGACCGCGCTAAAAATTCTGTTGTCGGTATCATTGGGCAGGACAAAAATGCGAAATATACGGAATCCATTATCCATGGGACAGGGTTTATCATTACGGAGGATGGGGATATTTTAACAAATTATCACGTGGTAAAGGACATGGAAACCATTCTGGTGGTTCTGGGTGATGGGACGGGCTATGAGGCTGTGATTCAGGCGACAGATGAAGAAAGCGATATTGCCTTGATCCATATTTATGCAAGTGGATTATCCAAAATGAGCATTGCTGCACCGGGAGATTTGCAGATTGGTTCAACGGTTGTTGCCATTGGTACGCCCATTTCTTTTTCACTGCGCAATTCTGCCTCGGTTGGAATTGTTAGTGGGATGAACCGCAGCGTGGACAGTTATTATCGGTTGATTCAGACGGATGCTACCATTAACATGGGCAACAGTGGCGGTCCTCTGCTGAATCTGCGCGGAGAAGTGGTGGGAATGAACACCATTAAATATGTAGGAACCAGCATAGAAGGGCTGGGGTTCTCCATCAGCGCAGATACCATGCAGTATGTCCTACAGCAGTTTCGCAGCAACGGACGGGTAATCCGGCCGGAGCTTGGCGTGGAATTTGAGGAAAGCTGGATTGCCAAATATGATTTGCCCAGCAACGACGGATTGACGATTATCGGTTTTCATGAAAACAGTCCCGCCCAGCAGCAGGGGTTACAGCTGGGTGACCAAGTTCTGAGCATTGATGGAACGAAGCTCAGCAACGAAGTAGATTACCATGAAGTGATGAAGCAATATCAGCCGGGACAGACGGCGTCCTTTAAAATCAAACGGGGCGGCGTGATTCAGGACAAAACGCTGACCTTTGGAACAAAGGACTAGTATGTGAATGACCGGGAGCAAATAATGTGATGAATTTGCTTCTGACAGGTCGTTACATAAAGGGAAGGAAAAGGAGGATAAACCCAACCGCTTTACAAAAGGGTCGAAAACAAAGTGGTAAGAGAAGCAGAAAAGGAGAGTGAACAATTTGAAGACAAGAAAAGGGACACGATGGCTTACACCCGGGGTAGTATTTGTATTGCTGCTGCAATCGCTGATGGTGAGCGTTTTTGCAGTGGAAGAGGAAGACTTGTTCAACGAAATTGAAACAGCAACAGCGGAGCAAAGTGAGATCAGCATTTCCTTCCGGTTGGGCAGTAACAATCAATGGCAACCAGGTGACAGTAGAGACGCCGGTAGAAATCAACGGAACTACACTGGTGCCGCTGCGTGTCATCAGTGAAGCGTTTGGCGCGCAGGTGGAGTGGAACGGCGCAGACGAAAGCGTCACATTAACATATTCGGATACTGTGATTCAAGTGTGGATCGGAAAAAAGGAATGCCTGGTAGGAACGGAGCAGGCAACATTGCTGGAAGCGCCGATTTTACAGAATGATTCCACCATGGTACCGCTGCGGTTTATCAGTGAAAACTTTGGCGCAGATGTGGATTATGACGGCGCCACGGAACAAATCACCGTTGTCAAGAAAGTGGCAAATGATAACAGTGTAAAGGATTTTGCCATGATTCTGAAAAAATCCACAAAGGAATATGTTGGCGACAGTTATTATGGCTGGTCCATGAAGATGCCAAAAAAATATGCGCTGGAATATCGAAGTTTCAACGGCGATGAAACAGTTTTCCAGACCAGCGATGAAACGGAAACAATCCTGGTGGAATTCCTGCCCATGTCGGAGGAGGATACGTTGGAATCCAGGACAAATCAATTTACGGATTCTTTTAGTAAGTTCGTGCTGCAGGATAGAGAAAGCATCACCGTGGACGGTATGAAAATGAATCGTCTAACCTATAAGGCGGACGGCGAAATTTTGGTTGCACAGCTTGGTGTGAAAAATGATTGGTTTGTTATGTTGTGCTACACCAATGCCGACGCGACGCAATACAACGCGCAAAAGCAGGAGAGTTTGTCTCTGTTGAATTCGTTCCGTTTGGACTACACGCAGGACAGTGCGGTGGAGGACTTGTCCGATGTTGGAGAAAATGGTCTGCGCGAGTATCAGAACAAAGAGTATGGCGTGCGGTTCGGCGTTTTTCCGGATTGGTATGACGTCAGCGAAAAAGAAAACGTCATGGAGTTTGCCAACTTGGCAGGCAAAAAGGCTGATCCAATCAAACTTTTCCATATTGAAGTAACCTCGGCGGAAAGCGGCATGACGGTGGAAGAATGGATTGCCAAGATGCGCGCGCGAGACGATAAGATGTACAATCCCAAATATGTCACAGTAACCCAAGGAGAGGACGTGACCAATCAAAGCGGAACCTGGAAAACGCTTACTTATGAAATTGAAGAAGCGAATTATGTATCAAAGGAAAAACAGTTCTACCAGATTCGGGACGGATATAAATATCTCATCGCCTATGGGATGCTGTTAGACGAAGGGAAACTGAGCAGTCTGCCTGTTGATGAGATTGATCAAATGTTTGCGTCCTTGCAGTTGGAGGGCGTGGATGCGGATGTCGTTGGGAAAATATTGGATGAGAATATGCTGGAAGAAGAACTGACTTACCGTACCGTAACCGGCAGTGACAAGTGGTCAGTGGAAATTCCGGATGATTGGGAAAAGATTCCGTCCACTTCGGTGGAAATTTATGGAACCAGCGACGGGACGTCGAATTCCATAGGGGTTTCGGCGGAAAAAGAAAACATCAGTTACACCCAATTGGTGCGGAACTATGACCAGTATGTGAAGGATATGGTACAAGACTTGGGATATACAAAGCTGTCCATGACAAACAGCAAGCTGGGCGGCGTTGCTTGCCGGAAGTATACGATGCTGCAAGATGTGGGAGGGCATACGGTTCATTATGAAATGTATGTGACGATACATAATGGAAAAATATATGTTTTGTCGGCGGCTATTCGCGACCTGTATGCAAGTGAATACAATCTGGGGATTTTGCATAAAGTGGTGGAAAGTTTTAAGTTTACTGATTAATGTGAAGGGCGGTTCCAGACGAACCGCCTATTTGCTATAGAAAAATACATGAAAAAATATGAATTTTCCCTTGACAAACAGTACACAATACAGTATAATGTGTAAAGTAGTTTACTTTACAGAGGATATGGTGTAGAAAATGCCAAAGAATTTAGAATTTTCTGTCCTGCTGGATTTTTACGGCGCGCTGCTGACGCCCAAGCAATTTCAGGTCATGGAGCTTTATTATAATGAGGACTATTCGCTGGCGGAAATTGCGCAGACGATGGGAATTACGAGACAAGGTGTTCATGACGCGGAAAAGAAGAGCGAAAAGCTGCTCTTGGGATATGAAGAAAAATTAGGACTTTGCAGCCGGTTTCGGCAGGTCAAGACCGATTTGGAAGAAATTCGCAGCATTATGGAAACGTGGGAAGTAGGGCAGGACAAACAGAAAATCTTGGAAAGAATTGATAACGTGTTAGAAGAGGTATAGAGAATGGCATTTGATAATCTGATGGAAAAACTCCAGGGCACCTTCAAAGCGCTCCGCGGCAAGGGCAAGGTCAGCGAAGCCGACGTGAAAGCGGCGATGCGGGAAGTTCGCTTGGCGCTGCTGGAAGCGGACGTTAATTTTAAGGTGGTAAAGGACTTTGTCGGAAAAGTTTCCGAGCGGGCAGTCGGCGCGGAGGTGCTGGAAAGTCTCACACCTGCCCAGCATATTATAAAAATCGTGCGGGAAGAACTCATCGCCCTGATGGGCGGCGAGCACGAAAAATTGAAAATGGCATCCAAACCGCCGACGGTCATTATGATGGTTGGCTTACAGGGCGCTGGGAAAACGACGGCAAGCGCAAAGCTGGCGGCAAACCTGAAAAAAAAGGGAAAACGTCCGCTGTTGGTCGCGTGTGACATCTATCGTCCCGCAGCAATCAAACAGCTGCAAGTCGTGGGTGGACAGGTGGAAACGCCGGTCTTCACGATGGGGGAAATTAACCCGGTGGAAATTGCGCAGGAAGCGGTCAAACATGCAAAAGACCATGGCAGCGATGTTGTGATATTGGATACGGCGGGACGGCTGCACATTGATGAAGCGCTGATGGGCGAGCTTCAGGCCATTAAGGAAGCGGTGGAGCCCACCGAGATATTGTTAGTGCTGGACGCTATGACAGGGCAGGACGCGGTGAACGTAGCGGAAAGTTTTCATGAACAGCTCGATATAACGGGCGTGATTCTCACCAAGCTGGACGGGGACGCGCGCGGCGGCGCGGCGCTCAGCGTTCGCGCGGTGACGGGAAAGCCCATTAAATTCGCCGGAATGGGCGAAAAGATGACCGATTTGGAAGAATTTCATCCCGACCGTATGGCGTCGCGGATTTTGGGCATGGGCGATGTGCTGACGCTGATTGACAAGGCGCAGGACGCATTTGATGAAAAACAGGCAAAGGAATTGGAGGAAAAACTGCGCAAAAACCAATTTACCTTTGAAGAATTTTTGGACCAGCTTCACCAAATGAAAAAGATGGGGCCGTTGTCCCAGCTGGTGGGAATGCTGCCGGGCGTGAATGCACAGGCACTGGAAGGCGCGGACATTGACGACAAGAAGATGGACCGTGTGGAAGCGATTATTTTGTCCATGACGCCGCAGGAGCGGCGCAATCCGAGCATTATCAACTCCAGCCGCAAACAGCGTATCGCAAAAGGCAGCGGCATGAAGGTGCAGGACGTCAACGCGCTGATGAAGCAGTTCCAAATGATGCAAAAGATGTTCAAACAAATGAACAATAAAAATTTGATGAAATCCATGAAGAAAAAGGGGAAAAAGGGATACCGTTTTCCGCTTTGACAAAAAAGGCGGGCAATGCCCGCCGGGGGGATTTATCCTTTGAAGGAGGTGAAAACAGATGGCAGTAAAAATTCGTTTGCGTAGAATGGGTGCAAAAAAAGCGCCGTTTTACAGAGTCGTAGTTGCTGATGCAAGATCTCCGCGTGATGGCCGGTTCATCGAAGAAATCGGAACATATAATCCGCTGAAAAATCCCGGTGAGATTAAAATTGATGCGGAAAAAGCGCAGAAATGGTTGTCCAACGGCGCTCAGCCGACAGATACCGTTCGTGCATTGCTGAAAAAAAGCGGTTGTTTAGACAAGTAAGGAATGTGTTTTGGAGGGACTTTATTCATGAAAGAATTGCTTGAGATTATTGCGAAATCCCTTGTAGACCATCCGGAAGATGTGTCCGTATCAGAAGTAGATGGAGAACAATCCATTATTTTAGAATTGCGCGTACATGCAGATGATATGGGTAAAGTCATTGGAAAGCAGGGCAGAATTGCCAAATCCATACGCACTGTTGTGAAAGCGGCAGCGAGTAAGGAGAATCGGCGCGCAGTAGTAGAAATACTTCAATAATTACATGGAAAGGGGATACTGAGCGGTATGTTTAGTATCCTTTATTTCTATGGAGAAAAAGCAGGCAGAGGAGGATTTATCATGTCGCAGCAGGTAGTGGTTGGCAAAGTTGTGAATGTGCGCGGTCTGCGCGGCGAGGTGAAGGTGCTGCCGCAGGACAGCGACTTGGCGGTATTTCAAGGCGCAGAGCAAATTTGGTGCCAGGGAAAACCGTTGAAAATCAAACGGGCGGTTCCGATTAAAAATTGTGTCGGGCTGCTGTTAGAGGGCGTGGACCGAGTAGAAGACGCGCAAAAATTGGTTGGCACACAATTGACGCTGCCGGAGGACCAATTTCCGCCGACAGAAGAAGGCGTTTATTATATCCGTGACCTGATTGGCATGGCGGTGTTCCGGGAGGACGGAACGCCGGTGGGGAGGCTGACCGAGGTTTGGCCAACCGGTGCGCGGGACGTATACCGCGTGTTGGGGAAAGATGGCGCGGAAACGCTGATTCCGGCGGTGGGAGAGTTTGTCAAGGAAGTTAATGTGGAAAAAAAGGAGATGCGTGTGCGGCTGATTGACGGCATGACGACATTTCCACAAGATAGATAGGTGATACGAGGTGCGGTTTGACATAGTAACGCTGTTTCCCGACATGATGCGCGCGGTGCTGGAAGAGAGCATTCTGGGACGGGCGGCGGAAAAAGGAATATTGGAATTCTTCTATACGAATATTCGGGATTTTGCAGAGAACAAACATAAAAAGGTGGACGACTATGCGTACGGTGGAGGAACCGGGCTGGTCATGGCGCCGCAGCCCATTGTCAGCGCGCATGAGAGTATTCCCAAACAGGAGCGGTCGTTAACGATTTACCTGTCGCCGCAAGGGAAGGTGCTCACACAGCAGCTCGCAAAGGAGTTGGTTGCCTACGACCAGTTGATTTTGCTCTGCGGACACTATGAGGGCGTGGACGAGAGGGCGATTGAAGCGGTGGTGGATGTGGAAGTGTCCATTGGAGACTATGTTCTCACCGGTGGGGAGATTCCGGCGATGGCGCTGATTGACTGCGTGGCGCGTATGGTGGACGGCGTTTTGCCGAGCAGCGACGCATACAGCAAGGATTCCCACTATAACGGACTGTTGGAATATCCGCAGTATACCCGGCCGCCGGAGTTTCGCGGCAGGGCGGTGCCGGAAATTTTGCTCAGCGGGCATCATGCCAACATTGAGGCGTGGCAGCGGAAGCAGTCGCTTTACCGTACCTGGAAAAAACGCCCGGACTTGCTTCGGCGCGCGGATTTGGACGAAGCGGACAAAGCATATCTTGCTTTATATAAAGGAAAAAGAAGAAAAAAGGGAGGTTTTTTGGATGGATAAGGTACAAAAATGGGCTGCTGAATGTGCAGCGAAGGAAATGGTGGAAATCTTAAAAGAGCATTCTTATGCAGTACAGTATGCAGACAATCTGGAGGAAGCGCGTAAGCTGGTGCTGGATTTGGTGCCGGAGGGCAGCAGCGTGGCAGTAGGCGGGAGCGTAACGCTGGAGCAGATGGATTTGGTGGAGACGTTCCGCAGCGGCAACTACAGCTTCTTTGAACGGTACAAACAGCCGAGTTGGCCGGAAACGGTGGAGGTCTACCGGCAGAGTTTGCTGGCAGATGTGTTCGTGACAAGCGCCAATGCAGTGACAAAAAATGGGGAAATTGTCTGTCTGGATTGCACCGGCAACCGTGCAGCAAGCATGATTTTCGGACCCAAAAAGGTTGTCATTATTCTTGGCGCGAACAAGATTGTAGAAAATTTGGAAGCAGGAATTGCACGGGCAAAGGAAATTGCGCCGCTGAACTGCAAACGCGTGGGACATAAAACGCCCTGCGCAGAGACGGACGTCTGTACAAACTGCGAAATTCCGCAGCGTATGTGCAACGCCATTGGAGTCGTGACGACGGGCATTAAATTTGAAGGGCGTATCAATGTCATCATGGTGGGCGACGAAGCCGGCTATTAAAAGGGGCGCATGGCCCAAACGGGTCAATGATATACATAAGAAAAAAAGAGGGGAGCGAACAAAGATGAAAGACTTAACGGCAAAACATTTTGTGTTAGGATTCCAGCATTTATTTGCCATGTTTGGCGCAACCGTGCTGGTACCGACAATGACAGGCCTGAATCCCTCCATTGCACTGCTGGCGGCAGGTCTGGGAACCCTGGTGTTTCATTTCATCACCGGTGGGAAGGTTCCGGTATTTTTAGGCTCCAGTTTTGCGTTCATCGGCGGGATTATGGCGCTGATGGACGGCAACGCGGAAAATATTCCGTTTGTGCAAAGCGGTGTGATTGCGGCGGGGATTGTCTATATGCTGCTTTCCATCGTCATTTACTTCATTGGAACGGAGCGCATCAAAAAACTGTTTCCGCCGGTGGTAACCGCGCCGGTTATCATTGTCATCGGACTGAATTTGAGTCCGTCCGCGATTACGAGTGCATCTACCTGCTGGCCGATCGCAATCATTGTGTTGGCAGTGATTATTTGTGTGATGTGCTTCTGCAAAGGATTCTTCAAGTTGGTGCCGATTCTCATTGGTCTGGCGTCCGGATATTTGATTGCACTGCTGTTAGATGTGACGGGGCTGACGGCGCTCTGGAATCTGGCAGAAGGCGGCAAATTTATTGACTTCAAGGCGATTGCCGAAGCAGGATGGATCATCAGCCCATCGTCGTTTTCACTGCCGAAGTTTGACCTGACTGCAGTTACTAAGCTGGCGCCTATTGCGTTGGTAACCTTTATGGAACATATTGGAGACATTACCACCAACGGCGCGGTGGTTGGAAAAGATTTTTACAAGGATCCGGGACTGCATAGAACGCTGTTGGGCGACGGTGTTGCAACCGCGATTGCGGGCCTGATTGGCGGGCCGCCGAACACGACCTATGGCGAAAACACCGGCGTACTGGCGGTCACGAAAATGTATGACCCGCGGGTGCTACGCATTACGGCGTGCTATGCGATTTTGCTGGGCATTTTTGCAAAATTCGGCGCAGTACTGCAAACCATTCCGACGGCGGTCATGGGCGGCGTAAGCATCGTACTGTTCGGCATGATTGCCAGCGTTGGGCTGCGCAGCCTGTGCGACGCAAAATTGGATTTCTCCCACAGCCGCAATTTGCTGATTGTGGCATTGGTACTGGTGATTGGACTGGGTCTGGGAGACGCATCCGTGAAATGGATTTTTGACCTGTTCGGTGCAGGCGACCTTGCGATTGCCCAGAATTTAAAATTGTCAGGACTTTTTGTAGCCACGGTAGTGGGCGTTGTTCTGAACCAAGTTTTACCAAAAGAAGTGTAACAAAATATCAAAAAGGCGGACAGAATCGAGAATTGTGTCCGCCTTTTGTTTTTGCGTCTTGACGCGGGAAATTGCAATTGCTATAATAATAAGCAGAAAAGTGTTGAAGAAAGGGGACGGCGGCATGCGCTGGAAAAGACAGTGGAAAAATACTGTGATGCGTACTTGGTTAATTTCTTATTGCCTTATTTTGCTTGTTCCCATTTTATTCAATTTAATTATTTATCAAAGAACCATTTCTCTCATACGGGAAGAAATCAATGTGGCAAATGGCGCATTGCTGAGTGAAATCCGCCGCGGAATGGACAATATTCTGCGTAATGTGGAGGGGCTCGGGACAGACATTATGGTAAACAACAATGTGAAAGAATTGGCAAAACAACCGGCGCCACTTTCTGACAGCAGTTACTATCAAGCGTTTAAACTCCAGCAAGCGTTTGGGCTGCAAAGCATTTCGAGAGATAGCATAGCGGATTTTTATGTTTATTTTAAAGAGTCGGATTGCATTGTATCACCGGATGTCACGACGGACAGCCGACGGTTTTACACCATGCGTCATGAAAGCAATTCCATGGATTATACCGCGTGGCTAACCATTTTATCGCAGGATTTTCGCGGGCAGTATATTCCGGTACCGTTGAAGGTGCGCAAGGGCGATGTACAGGAAACGGTGGCATATATCAATACGATTGCGCAGGGAACGGAGGAAGAGGCGACCGTTGTGATTTTGATTGACACGTCCGCATTGGAGCAACAGCTTCGGACGATTGAAGGGCTCAGTCAAGGGGACTTTTATATCATTGATTATCTGGACCGAACCATTTATTCCAGCAGTGATGAAAAACTAAAATTTGCATTTTCCTATAAAGCGTTTACCGAGAAACAAGGGATCACCCACACTGAGATAGAAAAGCAATCGGTGGTGCTGGAGTACGATACCTCGGAATATGCCAACTGGAAATATATCTATGTGACGCCGGAAAAAATATTTTTGGAGAAGGTGCGTTACATCAAACAGTTTATCGTTATTGATTTAGCACTTTGCCTGGCACTTGGCGGTGTGATGATTTATGTGCTGGCGAAAAAGAATTATATGCCGCTGAAACTGCTGCTGCAAAAATTTAAGACGGAGTACGGCTATGAACAGGAAAACGGAGAGAATGAGTTTTCCTTCATTGAAAAGACAACGGCGCTGACATGGAAAGAACATAAGCAGTTTGCAGACCAGCTCAAGGCGCAGAACAATGTGATTCGCCAATCCTTTCTCACGCAATTGCTGCAGGGAACCGCAGATACTTCCGTCCTTCCGGTGGAGGAGTGTTTGCGGGAGTATCAGATTTCCTTTGTTTCAGACAGCTTTGCAGTGATGATATTTTACATAGAAGATGTGGAAGAACTGTTTCCGGAGGAAAAAGACCTCACGCCCGCCCAGCGTTACCAGCTGATGCAATTTATCATGACGAACATCGCAGAGGAAGTCATGGCGGAGGAAGGAAGCGGCGTGGTGAGCGAGGCGGAGCATGTGATGGCGGGCATTATTTCCCTGCGCACACCGCAGCAGGAAGCGCTGCGAAAGGTGGCGGAAAAAATCCAAGGCAGCATTTTGGAATATTTCCAAATGGAAATGACGGTGGCGGTCAGCGAGATTCATACCGGGGCGGACCAAATTCACATTTGTTTTGAAGAAGCGGTTCAGGCGCTGCAGTATAAAATGCTGCTGGGAAACCAGGAACTGATTTTTTATAAAGATATACACATGACGCGCAGCGGACAATATTATTATCCGCTGGAGGCAGAGCAGACATTGACGACACAAATAAAGGCGGGGAATTTTGAGCAGGTGGAACAGGCGCTGGACAATATTTACCAGCAGAACTTTTCCGACAGCCGCCTGTCGGTGGACATGGCGAAATGTTTGTTGTTCGATTTGGTGGGCACTGTCACAAAAACCATTCCGCAGACCGGAGAAATGGGCTACATCAGCGGCGCGGCGGAAATCGCTGCAAAAATAGGCGGCGAATCCGCGCAGGGTGTATTCCAGCAGTTGAAGGCGCTGCTGCGGGAGTTGTGCCGGGACATTCGGGAAAAACAGCTGCCGCGGGAGGAGGACCTGAAAGAAAAAGCAATACAGTATATTGAGCAGCACTATA
>CBCTHD010000030.1:0-11182 GCA_965146615.1 uncultured Clostridia bacterium | reverse complement strand
TGCAAACGTCGTCTTACCCGCATCTACATGCGCCAACAGTCCTACCGTTACATTACTTGTACCAGCTCTGTCCACGTGTCCGTTTCTCCTTCCGTTTCATAGTGGTGCGCTACCGCCGCTTCCGCAATTTCTGCATATGCCCAATGGTCCTTCACCACGTCGTCAAACGACAATCGGAAAGAACCCTGCTGAATATACTGTAAATCCGGCGCCCGGCACAGCAGTCTGTTGATAATTTTCGCCGCTTCCGCCCGCGTTACGGGCTGCTCCGGTAAAAAGGTTCCATCCGGATATCCGCTGACCCAGCCCTGTTGGTCAGCGTAACAGATGGCATCTTTCGCCCAATAGTCCTCCGCCACATCGGGAAAACGGCTGCTGCCCGCCGGAAGCTGTCCCTCAAAGCGCGTTGCTATTGCAACAAGCTGGGCGCGGCTGACCGGCTCCATCGGTCGAAAAGTGCCGTCCTGAAATCCATTGATGATACCGTAGCGTTCCATGAATCCCACCGCCCCCGCATACCACTGTGTCAAATCCACGTCTATAAAGCTGGTGTCATAAACAGCTTCTGGGTCAAACAGCGCTTCCCCCGTGTCGCTCACAGACAGCCGCGCAAATATCATTGCCGCTTGCGCCCGCGTCAAATAGCCGTTTGGTTCAAACCCCAGCGGTGTCCCTTGCATATATGCTATATGGTTTTCCCGCTCCAACTTGGGCGGCTCCTGCTTTTCCAGCTGATATACCTTGGCATAATAATCTGCCAGACCTTCCACTTGCAGCAACGAGCTATAGCGAAAATGCACCTCCCCAGTTATCTCCGGTAAGGTTTCATTCAGGATATGCTGCTCCCGCAGCGCGGTGATGCCATACCACGGACTGGTTGGGTCAGTATTCCCTGCCTGATAGTCCGCCATACCGATATATAACGCTACATCGGTTCCTTGTACTGTCTGTGCCCACCAGCGCGCCAATGTTTCATAGTCCGCACTTGCGTGCCCAATTTGCCAATAGATTTGCGGACAGATATAGTCCACCCATCCCTCCTTGACCCAGGTACGGCTGTCCGCATAATGCGAAAAATAGGACTGGTTTCCGCTCGTTGCGGACCCTGTGGAGATACTGCTTTGATTTGCCCAAATGCCCGCCGGACTTATACCGAAACGAATATCGGGATCTGCCTTGTGAAGCTCCATATCCAGCGAATGAATCAACTGGTTGACATTTTCTCTTCGCCAGTCGCCCAGATCATCGAATGCGCCGCCATAAGCGGCATAGGTCTCTCCGTCCTGAAAATCCTGCCCGGGATAAAAATAATCGTCCAAGTGAATGCCATCCACATCATAGCGGTTTACGATTTCCATCGCTCCGTCTATCACCAACTGCCGCACCTCTGGCAGTCCCGGATTCCAGTAGTAATTTTCATCGTATACAACTACCCAGTCCGGATGTAGCTTCGCGGGGTGTTCCGCCGCCAGGCTGTTCCACTCCGCTTCTTTCCCTGTTGTAATGCGGTAGGGATTAATCCATGCATGAAGCTCCAATCCTGCCGCATGTGCCTGCTGCACCCAATACGCCAATGGGTCGAATTCATTTTCCGGCGCTGTTCCCTGTGTGCCCGTCAGATAGCGGCTCCACGGAAAAATGTCAGATGGATAGAGGGCATCACTGGACGGACGCACCTGTAAAATTAGCGCCGTAAGCCCCATTTCTTTGGCGTTTTGGATAATCTGCTGTGCTTCCGCCTGTAATGTCTGTGCGCTTACCGTCGGCTGCGATGGATAATCCAAATGATACACAGTGGACACCCACGCCGCGCGAAATGATATTTCTTTTGCCGGCGTCCTTGTTGCACCTCCCAGCAGCACCAATAGCACCGTTATCAAAATCATTCCATGTTTTTTCATCTCATTTCCTATCCTTCTCCACATATTTGCTCCATTTTTCGGCAGACCTTTGCCAACTCTGCTTCATCCGTCAAAGTTACAATGATATCCCCCGCTCGGATTCTGGTCTGACCTTTGGGTATCAATTCGGTTTCACCGCGCTTAATCGCAACCAGCAAACAGTTTTTGGGCCAATCCACGTCGCCCACCCGTTTGCGCTCCAACCATGCGCCATGATGTACCACATATTCGTAAATCATCTTTTCTCCTGCCGGTGTCTCTGCCACTTTCCCTTGTCTTTTCAAAATGTTTTCCAACAAACTTTCGTAGATGGGATGACTGCGCAGCAGATTCGCTATGATATATGCCACGATAGATACTACCGACAGAGACAGCATTTGGCTGAATGACCCTGTCATTTCAAAGATTAAAATAATCCCTGTAATCGGCGCACGCACAATCGCTGTAAAATATCCCGCCATTGCCAGTATAATAAAATTATGAACAAAGACCGGATCTACTCCGACAAATTGTACCGCCGCCTGTCCAAAAGCGCCGCCGATATAGCAGCCCAATACCAGCAGCGGAAAAAAGATACCGCCCGGCGCGCCGGAACCAAAACTGATTGCGGAAAACAGGAATTTCCCAATCAAAAGCAGTATGATTGCGGGCAAAACCAAACTGCCGTCCGTCAGCATTGTGACCATATGGTGCCCGCTGCCCAAAAGCTGTGGTGCCGTAAACCCCAATACCCCCGCCAGCAAAAACGGAATCATCATTCTTGTACAATTGCCAAGCCGTTTCGGTTTTTGATAAAGCGCCTGTACCTTCAGCGTGAACCAGTTGTAAAATGCACCGAGTACGCCTAACAGCACACCCAGCACCAAAAGCAGCCAATAATAGCGCAGCGGCAAGGCGTCCGCTACCTGGAACTGGAAAACCGGTTTGAGTCCAAAAACGTTTTTGGAAAGAAAGTCTGCCGTAATGGACGCCGTCATCACCGATACCAAAACAGTAACCGAAAAGTTTTTATGTATTTCCTCCAATGAAAACATTACGCCTGCCAGCGGTGCATTAAATGCGGCCGCAAGACCTGCGCTGGCGCCGCAGGTAAGCAGGAATTTTTCTTCTGTCCTGCTTCGTCCCAATATGCGTGAAAACCCTTTTCCTGCCATCGCTCCAAGCTGAATCGACGGGCCTTCCCGTCCCAGCGATAGTCCGCCCAGCATTCCGGCAATCCCGCCAATAAATTTAGCAAGGATTACCTTCCACCAAGTCTGTTTGATTTGACCCGCCATTTCTCCTTCCAGTTGAGGGATTCCACTTCCTGACGCCATTGGTTCCCAATCTACTAATTTTCCGCACAATACTGCCAAAAGAAACAGTGCGCCAAACCAACCTACCATCGCCCAAACATGGTTTTTGGAAAAAGATAGCACCATTTGTAATACCTCATCCGCATAGGTCAGCGCCAACCGGTACAAAATAGTCACCAATCCTGCAACAATTCCTACGGCAAACCCTTCAATAATTAAAATCTGGTGCAGTTTTCGACTGCGTTCTAAAATCCCTTTGGTATCTATTTGTTTTTTCAAGGACCCAATCTCCTTTTTTCCAAGAATTGTTTCTATCTTTCTCAATACTATGTTTTTCGGGCAATTTTCTTGCACTCTAGTCCGTACGTTTTACTTATTGATTATAACATGCTATTCCTTAACTTGTCAAACATCGCTCTTGTGGTTTTTATCATATTGATATATCGCCAGTAGATTTATCACGCTAAGGAATCCACTGGTTAATGTACCGTTCAGGAGAAAATAGTCATAGCAACTGTTTTTTCTTTATACAAAAAAGCCGGTATCCGTTTGGATACCGACTTTTAAAAAAGACAAACTTATTTCAGTTCTACTTTAGCGCCTGCTTCTTCCAGTTTTGCTTTGATCGCTTCAGCATCGTCTTTGGAAGCGCCTTCTTTTACTGCTTTCGGAGCGCCGTCAACCAGTTCTTTTGCTTCTTTCAGACCCAGACCGGTTACTTCTTTCACTACTTTAACAACAGCCAATTTGCTTGCGCCAGCGTCAGCCAGAACAACATCAAATTCTGTTTTTTCAGCAGCAGCTTCGCCGCCAGCAGCCGGAGCACCCGCTGCAACAGCCATAACCGGAGCAGCCGCAGATACACCAAATTCTTCTTCCAATGCTTTAACCAGATCAGACAGTTCCAGAACGGTCATGCCTTTGATTTCTTCCATCAAGTTTGTTACTTTTTCACTCATGATTTTTTCCTCCATCTCAAATTTCATTTTATTTCGTTTATATTATTACGAGTTTTAGGCTTCCGCCTGTTTTTTATCCACAATAGCGCTCAGTACGGTCGCCAGTCCGCGGATATTGCCATTGAGCACATTCGCCAATCCTGCAATTGGAGAATTCAAACCGCCCAGCACCTTTGCAACCAAAACTTCTTTCGGCGGCAAATCTGCAAGCGCTTTAATTTCATCTGCAGACAGAATTTTTCCATCTACAAATCCGGTTTTGACTGAGATTTCCAGCCCGCTGTTCTCCTTCAAAAAGTCAGCAAACACCTTCGCCGGAGCAACCGGATCATCTACAGAAGTTGCAACAGACGTTGTTCCTTCCAAAATAGAAGAAACTTCTTCCAGCCCTGCTTCTTTTACAGCAAAACGCAACAACGTGTTTTTAGTAACTGTGTAGTTTACTCCTGCCTCACGGAACGCTTTACGCAGTTTCGTATCCTGCTCCACATTGATACCTTTATAATCGATAAACAGTCCGGCAGTCGCATTCTGGAAACGTTCCACCAGTTCGTTTACTGCCTGTTTCTTCTGCTCTAATACTTTTTCACTTGGCATTCCTTCATTCACCTCCCGCCCTGATTCCTGCTAAATCAAAAGAAGCACCTTGTCCAAAGACAAAGTGCTTCCAATATCACATGACTCACATGCTATATGAAACGCGCCTCGGCAGGTCTTATCTGTATGCCTGCTGTCTTAGGACAAATAATTCTTTTTTCATGCGGTATATAGTTTACCATAAACCGCAGCAATTGTCAAGACTTTTTTAGTCGGACAATCTTGCCTGGTTAATTTTCACACCCGGCCCCATGGTGGAAGCTACCGCTACGCTTCTCAAATACTGTCCTTTTGCAGCGGACGGTTTCGCTTTGATAATAGCGGTCATCAGCGTATCAAAGTTTTCCGCCAATTTATCCGTACCAAAGGATACTTTTCCAATCGGGCAGTGAATAATATTGGTTTTATCCAGACGATATTCAATTTTACCGGCTTTAATATCTGCAATCGCTTTTGCGACATCCATCGTCACCGTACCAGCTTTGGGGTTCGGCATTAAGCCTTTGGGACCCAGGATTTTACCAAGGCGTCCAACCACACCCATCATATCGGGTGTTGCAACGATTATATCATATTCAAACCAGTTTTCGTTCTGGATTTTTGGAATCAATTCCTCCGCGCCAACGAAATCTGCACCGGCACTTTCCGCTTCTTTGGCTTTATCACCTTTTGCAAATACCAAAACGCGCACTTTTTTACCGGTACCATGCGGCAGTACAACCGCACCGCGCACCTGCTGGTCCGCATGACGGGAGTCCACGCCCAATTTAATGTGCGCTTCTACTGTTTCGTCAAATTTTGCTTTTGACATCTTAACCGTCAAATCCAACGCTTCTTTGGGATCATATAACTTTAATTTGTCATACATTTTTACGCTTTCCGCGTATTTTTTACCTCTCTTCAAGAACGTTACCTCCCTTGTGGTTTCTGGCGGAACAGACACCTGCTCCTCCCACAATTCATTCAAAATCAGTCTTCCACTACGATACCCATACTTCTTGCCGTTCCGGCAATCATGCTCATTGCCGACTCCACGGAGGAAGCGTTCAAATCGGGCATTTTCTGCTCTGCGATTTGTCTGAGCGCATCTTTTTTAATCGTAGCCACTTTGGTTTTGTTTGGTTCACCGGAACCGCTTTTCAAATTGCATGCCTTTTTCAGCAATACAGCAGCCGGTGGCGTCTTTGTCACAAAACTAAAGGATCTGTCCGCATAAACAGTGATAACCACCGGGATTACCAGACCTGCATCTTTCGCGGTTTTTTCGTTGAATTCTTTACAAAATTGCATGATGTTCACGCCATGCTGACCCAGAGCCGGACCAACCGGCGGCGCCGGGGTTGCTTTACCCGCTTCAATCTGCAATTTAATAAATCCTGCGATTTTTTGAGCCATGAGTTGCACCTCCTTTAAAAACAAATGTGGTTCTTGGCGGATAGAGGTCCTATCCTCCCACTGACAAGCAGCTTGCAGATACATGCCGCACGCTGCCCCGCGGATGCAAAAAGCAAATCCGCTCTATACTAAATTCCAAAAGGAAATCAGTAGCTTAGTCCAATGCTTCTACCTGGTTCATTTCCAGGTCAATCACTGTTTCACGACCCATAAACAGGTCAACTGACAATTTTAATTTTCCTTTTTCCGGCGAAATCTCCAGTACTTTCCCAATATAGCCGCTGAGCGGTCCGTCCGTAATCCGTACCACGTCGTCCACAGCAAAATCGCTTTCCAAGACTCGGTTTTCCAACTTCATGTTTTCGAGTTCCTCGTCTGTCAGCGGCACCGGTTTGGATTCCGGTCCCACAAAGCCTGTCACACCGCGAATAGAACGAATTGCGTGCCAGCACTCATCTGACATAATCATTTTCAAAAACACATATCCGGGAAACACCTTACGTTTCACGACTTTTTTTCCGTTGCTCTCCAGATCTTCTTCCTCCGGTACACGGATATCCAAAATCCTGTCGTGCATGCCGCGGTTATCAATCATTTTGGCAATATTGGTCTCCACTTTCTTCTCATATCCGGAATACGTATGGATCACATACCATTTTGCAGTTTCCGTCATATCTTACGAAAAGTTTGAAAGAACTTTTCTTCCTCCCTTTCTTGCGTGATGCGGCGCTTCGCCACAAACAACAAAATCACCTCTATACAGGAATCCATATAGAGGTCGATTTTCTACCAAATTCTTTACTTATGCACCAACAATAAAGCTGACTCCCCAGTGGAAGAGCAAACTCAGCGCCCACACCAAAACACCGATAACAATGACCATTGCCAAAACTACCGCAGTATCTTTCGCAACTTTCTTAGGAGTTGGCCACACGATTTTCTTGAATTCCGCTTTCATTTCCCGGAACCATTTTCCGGTTCTCTTTGCTGCACGGACAAACCAATTTTCCTTCTTTTCTGCCGTTGCTTCTGCCATTTATTTCACTCCTCTGCTCATTTATCAGACCGGCTGCACGCCACTTATTTTGTTTCTTTATGCATAGTGTGCTTTTTGCAGAATCGACAATATTTGCTCATTTCGATTCTATCCGGCGTATTCTTTTTGTTTTTCATTGTATCATAATTTCTCTGTTTGCACTCACTGCACGCCAATGTAATTTTTACTCTCATCTCGCTCATCCTCTCATATCATCTTGTGCTTCGGCTCTTGGGCGGGCCGCCGCCCGTCACCACTTGTCCGATCGTCCTTTTAAAAAAAAGAGCATAAAAAAAGAACCTACTTCAAGGTAAATACATTATACCACAATAGTCATAGTCTGTCAAGGGGCAATGAAAATTTTTTTCATTTGTCTGTGTAAATCTTTTCAAAATGATAAAATACGTATTAGATGACAAATAAAAAAAGAAAATAGATACCATATAATAGCATGTTAACAGCCACGAAAACATATCTCAATGAAACTATTTTCTCATGAATATTTTAGAATCAAGCGCCTTCTTTCGTTGGCGCGTAATACGGTCTCCAATATTTTTGCTTCCTTTTTATCCGCACATTTTCTGAAATTTCCGTCCCCACCCATTTTCATCTGAGCTCGTCCAGCGTGAGTGTAAATCCCTTTGCGAAATGTTGCAAAAAATATTCTACCTCCGGCAGTTTCATTGCCATCAGTGCTTTTTCCGTGCTTTCTTTCGCCTTAGAAAACTCCGAATTACCCATTTGTAGTTCTTCCATACATTTGAAATAAGCAGAGAGTTTGTCGGCCGCTTTCACCAGCTGTTCCGTTTCCGCGTCCGGCTCAAACACTTTTTCATAGCGCGGGCGCAGCTGCGCCGGCAGCGTTTTTAAAATTTGATGCTCCGCTTGCTTTTCAATGTCTTTATACGCCGCTGACAATGCAACATTATAATATTTGATAGGCGTCGGCATGTCCCCCGTTATAATTTCGCTCACATCATGATACATAGCAACTGCCGCGACATAATATGGGTCTGCCTTACCGCCAAAAATTTCATTACGGATTTCTGCCAATCCATGTGCAATCATTGCGACCTGCAAACTGTGTTCCTGAATATTTTCCCGCACCATGTTGCGCATCAACCCCCACCGCCGAATATGTTTCATGCGTGAAAGCAACGCAAAAAAATAATGTTCCTGTGCCAATCCCATATTCTCCCTTCACTCCAATCATCGACGACAACCACCAAGCTCAAACAATGTCTTTACAAATGTCGTTTTTTTCATATATCCAAGTGTTTAAGCATTGTTATTTTTTGGTTTTTTACATGTTCCTCCGACAATACGCGGACTTTCAAAACGTCTTTTTCCTGAAACGCCCGCAACAGCGCCCGGTGTTCCTGGTCAACTTGTGCTGTGTCGGAAATATCCTTTAAATACAAGACACGGCAACGATAAATATGGTCTTTAATACTGTGGTTGATGGAAATAAGCCGTTCATTTTCCGACTTCATATAAATGTATTCATGGAATGCTTCATCTGTTTTGATTTGTGCTTCCAGGTCATGTGCCGCAACACTTTTTTCAAACTGGCGAATTAATTCTTCCATCGCTTCCATATCTTGATCTGTCAAATGCTGCAACGCCAGTGTCGCTGCCAGTCCATCCAATACTGTGCGCACTTCCAGCACCTCTTCCACATCTTTTCTGGAAATCACCGTTACATGTGCGCCGCGCCGAGGAATAATTGTCACCAATCCCTCCAGTTCCAATTTCCGCATAGCTTCCCGCAGCGGCGTGCGGCTGACACCTAATTGTTCAGCATAATGAATCTCCATTAACCGCTGTCCCGGTTTGAGTTTTCCACTTAAAATATCCTGGCGCAGCACTTCGCAAATCGTATCACTGAGTGGCCGCTTCTTTTTACATTTATATTCTTTCAACGCCCTATCCCATTCCTTTCTATGACTGTCTCTGTCAAAAACGTTTCCCGGTAGTGCTGCCGCATTTCTCGGTATGCCTGTCCCGCCGTCTCCCTGCTTTCAAACACCCCAAATACGGTCGGACCGCTCCCGCTCATGATTGTCCCGTCCGCCCCTAACTCCATGAGTCTATTGCGAATTTCAGCAATTTGAGGGTGCAATTGCTCCGTGACTTGCTGTAATACATTAAACATGCGGATAGAAATCCCCTTGATATCTCCCTGCCCTAACGCCTGAATCACACCATTTGTGTCGGGATGCTCCATGACACGTTTCATATCCAACGCTTCATAAACTTTTTTCGTTGACACACTAACCAATGGTTTTACCAGCACGATATAACACTGCGGCATAGCTGGCAGCTTTGTCAGTTTTTCGCCAATACCTTCCGCCAGCATGGTTCCTCCGTAAATACAATAAGGAACATCTGCGCCAATTTCCAGTCCCATCTCTGCCAGCTGTTCCCCGGTCAATCCGGTATGGTACAATTGATTCAACGCAATTAGCACCGCAGCAGCGTTACCGCTGCCGCCAGCCAGTCCCGCTGCAACCGGAATATGTTTTTCCAGTCCAATTCGTGCGCCGCCGTGGATTCCCGTTTTTTCAAAAAACACCTTCGCCGCTTTAGCAGCTAAATTTCTGCCGTCCGTAGGCACATAGGGCAAATTTACGTCAACTTGGATACCTATTTTCTGTCTTCTGACACGAACTATGTCATAAAGCCCCACCGTCTGCATGATCATTTTCACTTCGTGATATCCGTCTTCCCTACGCCGTAGAACATCTAATGTAATATTCACTTTTGCATAAGAACGCATCATCATTTCTTCACGCAAGTTCTCCACCGCCTTCCACGGCCTTTTGTTTTTTCACCAACCGATTCAGAACCTTAATGACATCTGCCAAATTCGCTACGCCAAACAGTTGCATTTTTGTTTTCGGCAATCCCTGTAAATTTGCTTTTGGCAGAATACACATTTGGAACCCCATTTTATCCAATTCGGCAATCCGTTTTTCCGCATAGCTGATAGATCGCACCTCTCCTGTCAGTCCTACTTCTCCAATCGCCGCCAATTCATAAGGCAGCGCCACATTTTTCACGCCGGAGAGCACCGCCAGCACAACCGCTAAATCCGCCGCTGTCTCCATGATTTTCAAACCGCCTGCTATATTGATATATGCGTCTTGGTTCTGCAAATTAATCCCCAGCCGCTTTTCAATAACCGCAAGCAACATGGTCGCCCGGTTATAATCAATACCGGAAGCCATTCTTCTCGCGTTTCCAAAGCCGGTCGGCGCAATTAAGGCCTGTACCTCCGCTAAAATCGGCCGCGTCCCCTCTATGCTACAGACCACGGCTGATCCGGGTGTATCCTCCGGTCGTCCAGATAGCATCATAAGCGATGGATTGGGCACTTCGCACAATCCGCAATCTTTCATTTCAAATACACCAATTTCATTGGTGGAACCAAAACGGTTTTTGACCGCCCGCAAAATGCGATAGGACTGCTGCCGCTCCCCTTCAAAATAAAGAACACAGTCTACCATATGCTCTAAAACACGCGGTCCTGCAATTGCACCTTCTTTTGTCACATGACCCACCACAAATACAGAAGTCCCTGTCGTTTTTGCATATTTCATCAACCGCAAACAACATTCTCGAACCTGTCCAACACTGCCCGGTACGCTGCTCAAATCCGCCGTAAAAGTCGTCTGAATAGAATCAATCACCAACACTGCCGGCTCAGCCTCCTGCGCCGCTGCCAGTACCAAATCCAAATCTGTCTCACAAAGCAAATAAAGCCCTTCCGACGTAATTCCCAGCCGCTCCGCACGCATTTTAATTTGCCCTGCCGCTTCCTCTCCGGAAACATATAAAACCTTTCCTTGGGCTGTCAATTCTTTCGCTGTTTGCAGCAGCAAGGTTGATTTTCCAATACCAGGGTCGCCGCCCACCAGCACCAGAGATCCCTGTACCAATCCGCCGCCCAGCACTCTGTCCAGCTCCGCGCTGCCTGTGTGCAGCCGTTTGGTCGTA